>CAZLII010000334.1:0-5689 GCA_964559065.1 uncultured Nitrospirales bacterium
GGGAGACGAATTCACGGAGTTGGGCGCGGATGGCTTCGGGGCCTTTGGAGAGTTCGCGCTTGTCCACCCCGCCCCACAGGCGCAGTTCGCGACCGAAGCGCTTGCGCCAGAGCATCGGGCTGACGCCCGCTGCGCGCTCGATGGGCCAGAGGACATCCACGCCCGCGTCCATCATGAGGGGGATCAAGGCGGTGGGGTCGCCGTCGGAATCCACGGCGAAATGGCGGACGCCGTGGCTGCGGAAAAAGTCCACCATGCGTTTGAGCCGGGGGAAGATGAATTCGCGGTAGAGATCCGGCCCCAGGAGCGGGCCTGACTTCATGGCGAAATCTTCATTGAGCACGAAGCATTCCACGGTGATCTTTTCAAGCACGGGGCGGCTGGTCTCGATGATGAGTTCGCAATAGCATTCCATCATCTCGTGGATCAGTTCAGGCTGCTCAAAGAATGCGAAGGACAGCGCCTCCGTGCCCATGAATTCCCGCGCGCGCCAGTAGAAGCCGTTCGCCGCGCAATTCTGGCCAAGCGTGAGCGGATAATCGCGGGTTTTCCAGCGGGCGATCATGGCGTCCAGGTCCGGCGGATAGCGCTCCGGCAGGGCAGGAATCAGGCGGCGCTTGATGTCCTGGAAGTCCTCCCGACAGGTCACAGGGTGCGCGAGGTGCTGGTCCATGCTCATCCGGCACCCATTGACCGTGCCCGCCTTCAGCGCGCGGGTGACAATGCCCAGTCGGTCCCGGGCGACGACGTATTCGGGAGTCTCCTCGATCACTTCCGGCTCGAAGGGCGGAATCATCCCGTAGTTTATGGGGATAAATTCGCGCCGGTCGAAATCCAACGCCGGTTCATCCACAAACCAGTCCCAAGTGAAATTGCGGACGGCCTCCGGATTCTCTTCGCGCCAGCGCTGCGCCGTCTGCGGCCACACGCCCAATTCATGATTCGGCCGACGGTCGCTGAACCGGTACTGCATGCAGTCGTTGAATCGTTCGAGGGATGTACGCATGATGCGTTCCTTTTGTGGAAATCGGGGAGAGCATACCACATAAGGACAGCAAGGACGGCAGGGACAGAAGGGACAGATAGAGGGGTTTGGGTAGAAAGCAGGGAACCAACCGCAATTTGTGGGCTGGCTCCCTGATATGCTCCGACATCCCGCTTGGGAGCACAGGCGTTCCGCCTGCCTCGCAACAGGCTGAAGCCTGTACTCCAAACAGGACCGCGGGCGTCCCGCCGGCATTCCCCCTATTTCTTGTCCGCCGCCTTCAATTCTTCGACCAGTTCAATGTACTTCTGCATCGCCTCTTCCTGGCTCGTGCCCTCCAGCCCCTTCCAGGAGTCATACTTGGCGCGGCCCGCGAAGTCCAGCATGCCGGGGCGCGATCCGGTGCAGTCGCCGACGGTGCTCTGTTTGAAAAGCCCATAGAGGCGCAATTGAATCTGTGCGTCCGGGGCTTGCGAGAGTTGGGTCACTTCCTGCTTGGCGACATCAAAACGGGCTTTCAAATCTTCTGACATGGCGTTTCCCTCTCCTTGAGTTGGACGTTATTCATCGGCAGTCCTACCTACCGTTCGGTCTTACTCTACCGCATATCGTCCCGCCATGCAAGCATCGCGATAGAAGGGTGGACGGAGTGGACAAGATGGACACGATGTACAGGGAGATGCTGGAGTAGGGGCTGCGCCGTTGCCTTTTTCCGGGGCGGCCGCCTACAATGGGGCAAAGCGTGGAATGAAGGGGTTTTTCCTGAAATGGAGATGCGTTTTTCCCGATATGGCGCGGCTTCGACGCGCCCCGCGCCAGTGAACCGGATGATGGCGGATTTTGCGACGGATTTCCGGGACGGCGTGGACATCAATCTCGGCGTGGGCTATGTCAACGAGGCGACGATTCCGGAGACGCAGATTCTCGACGCGATGCGGACGGTGGCGGCGCGGCGCGCCCAATACCGGCAGGCGTTCAATTATGGCGGGCCGCAGGGTTCGCCCAACCTGATCGCGTCCATCCGACGATTTTTGTTGCGGCGCTATGACGGAAGATTGGACGAGGCGACGCTGGCGCGGCGTGAGATCATCATCGGTCCGAGCGGCGCGACAAGCCTCCTGGAGGCGATCGCGGATGTGCTCGCCCCCGGTCTGGCGGTCACCGGCGATCCCATGTACTACATCTACACCAATACGCTGGAACGCAAGGGCTTCGAGATTCTGGCCGTGCCGGAGGACGCAGAGGGCGTAAACCCGGATGCCCTGGAGCGGCAACTGCGCGGGATGGGCGATGCCGTTAACAGGGTGTCGTTCTTCTATTTCGTAACGGTGAACAATCCCACATGTTCCATATTGAGCAATGCGCGGCGACACGCATTGGCGGCCCTGGCGGCCCGATGGTCGCGCGAGCAGAGCCGCCTCATTCCCATCTTCTTCGACCAGGCCTATGAATTGCTCATACATGACCCTGAAGTCGAAGCCCCCGAATCGGCGCTGCCGGACGATGATCTGGGCGTCGTGTATGAGATCGGCACGCTGTCGAAGATTCTCGCGCCCGCGCTACGTATCGGCTACATGGTCGGCGCGCCGGGACCGTTCCTGCGCGCGATGGTGCAGAAGACCAGCGATATCGGATTCAGCGCCCCGCTCATCATGCAGGAAGCGGCCAGCCTGCTGCTGGATGAACACATCGCCGGGCAAATCGCGCGCGTGAACGCCGGCTACCGCGGCAAGGCGCAGGCGGTGGGGCGCGCGATACAGGAATGCCTGGGGCCGCACCTCGAAAGCATCTCCGGCGGTCAGGCGGGCTTCTACTACTACCTGGCCCTGCGCGACGTGGAAACGCACGAAGCGTCCCCGTTCTTCCGCTATTTGACCCGCACCACCGGCGACCCCGCCATAGACGGCCCCGCCGATAACCCGCACCCCCGCGTCATCTACATCCCCGGCGAACACTGCGTGCATCCGCGCGGCGCATTGGTGGACGCGGGCCGGCGCCAGTTCCGCCTGTCCTATGGCTTTGAAGAAACTGACGCAATCGCGCGGGCATTGGGCATCATGCGCGAGGCGGCGGCGTACGCCGCCGCATGCCGCTAAGGCCGCCGAAGAAGTCCGCGCACCAGGTCTGGAAGTCATCGAGGATGGTATAGAACAGCGGGACCACGAGGAGGGTGAGGATGGTGCCGGCGCTCAGGCCGCCGATGAGCGCGCGACCGATCCCCGAAAACGAGCCGGCGCCGCCGGTGCGCGCCATGGCCAAGGGCACGAGGCCGAGGATGGTGGTGAGCGCGGTCATCATGACGGGACGGAAGCGGTTGCAGCCGCCCAAGATGATGGCCTCGGTGCGGTCGGGGATTTTCTTGCGCAGGTTGTTGATGTGGTCCACGATCACGATGCCGTTGTTGACGATCACCCCCGCCATGAGGATGCAGCCGATGAAGGTGACCATATCGAGTTGGCTGCCGGTGAAATACAGCATCCAGACGGCGCCGCCGAGCGCCATCGGCACCGTCGTGAGGATGGAGAGCGGCAGGAAATAGGACTCAAAGAGGGCGCTCATGACCAGGAAGATGAGGATGATCGCCATGAGCATGGTCGTGGTAAAATTGAAGATGGTGTCTTCGAGTTCATCCAGTTCTTCGCCGAATTCGATGGTGTATCCCGGCGGCATATAGAAGGCGTCCACCGCCCTGCGCAGTTCCCGCTGAATCCGCGAGAGGTCTTCCGTCATGGTCTTCGCGGTGATGTTCACGACGTTTTTCGCGTTGACCCGCCGGATGGACGCCGGACTGTATTCGCGGTTGAACTCCACCAGTTGGTTCAGGGGCACCAGCGCGCCCGTCGCCCCCGCCACGGTCACGTTGTCCAGATTGGCCTTGCGCTTGCGGTCCTCTTCGCGGAATTGCGCCCAGACCGCAACCTCGCGGCCCCCGTGTTTCATATAGGGCAGCCGCGCGCCGCGCAGCGCGGCGTCCACGGTCGTGGCGATAATCAAGGGGGTGATGCCGGCGGCCTCCGCCTTGGGCGCGTCAATGCGCAGTTGCATCTCCTCGGTATTGCGCTCGATGTCCGTTTCGACATCGTACAACATGGGAATTTCGTTCATGACGGCCCGGAACCGCTCCGCCAATTCTCGGAGAATGCGCGCATTGTCGCCGCGCATGCGGATGGAGACGCCGCGCGCCGCGCCCGAATCGCCGACATCGGCGATGGAGAAGAACAATTCCGCGCCGGGCAGGCGTTTGCCGAGCAGTTTGGAAAGATGGAGCATGGCCTCTTCGGTGGTGCAGGGCGGGTTGCGGCCGATGGGGCCGTCGTCCTCCGTGTACAGATAGACCTGGATGACGCCGCCGCGCGCCTGGTGAAAGACCAGCATGTTTTTAATGCCGAGTTCTTCGCGCACCGCCTCAATTTTCTTTTCCTGCTGCAAAAACAGATCACGCGCCATGGTGATGTCGAAGTTTTGTTCCAGGCGGATGTCAATCGAGACTTCGCGGGTGTCGAGTTTGGGTAGTTCGCGCATGCCCACGTGCTGCATCGGCACGGAATAGGTGACCCATGCCAGCAACACCATCCCGCACAGCGTGGCGATGCGCCAGGTGACGACCAGGCGCAGCAGGCGGGAGTAAGCGTCAATGATGCGTGAAATCAGTTGGATGCCGCCCAGCGCCCCCAGCACGCGGCGCGCCAGCATGGCCGCTCCGGAAGACTTGCCGGCTATGCGCCCTTCAAGACGCTTGAAGAGATTCGTCTGGGTGGGTTCCTTCATGCGGCTCATGACCAGCGGCACCAGCGTCAGGGCGATGATCAGACTCCCGAAAAGCGCAACGATGAGCGGAAAACCAAGTTGCTGCATGAAGACGAACATGCGGCCCATTTCCAGGTAGTACATGGGCAGGAAGACCACGCAGGTGGTGATGGTGGCCCCGAAAATGGCCAGGCCGACCTCCGTGGCACCCGCTATCGCGCTTTCCCGCCCGCCCATGCCGTCCTGGCGGTGGCGCACGATGTTTTCCACAACCACGATCGCGTTGTCCACCAGCATGCCCACCGAGATGATGAGGGAAACCATGGTGATGACGTGGAGGTGCATGCCGGCGAAAAACATGAAGACGAGAGCGACGACGAGGGCGGGGGGAATGGCGAGAGAGACGAGGAAGGTGGGACGGACCCGGTGCAGAAAGCAGAAAAGGATGATAATGGCGCAGGCGGCGCCGTAAAGCCCCTGCATGAGCAGATTGCGCAGGGCGCGCATGATGAGGTCGGATTGATCGAAGAAGAGTTTAATCGCGGTGTTTTTGAATTCCGGCATGGCGAGGATGCGTTCGATCTCGTCGTTTACGGCTTGGCAGGTGGCCACGGTGTTGGCTTCGGATTCCTTGATAACCAGGAGCACGACGCCGCCGGCGCCGTCCAGCGCAACGTGCACCACATCGGCCCGGGAACTGAAACGGACGGCGGCAACGTCCTTCAGTCGCAGGCCGTTGGGGGATACGATCAGATTTTCGATGTCTTCGAGCCGACGATACTCGCCAACCACCCGGACAAAATATTTCTGTTCGCCCTCCGCCAATTGCCCGACCGAAAGATTCAGGCTGCCGGCGCGCAACGCTGCGATGACCTGTGCGAGGGCCAGATTCATGCTGCGCAGGGTGTGCTGGTCGAATTCCACCAGCACTTCCTTGGGCTGGATGGGGGTGTGGAT
>CAZLII010000335.1:0-5660 GCA_964559065.1 uncultured Nitrospirales bacterium
TTGTTCCGCGCGCCTGGTGTGCGGCGAGCGTTTCCAGCCCGTGCAGTTCGGGCTGATCAAATTGCAGCGCCGCAATGCCCGCCCGCATCAGGTCAGGCACGATGGCGCTGATTTGCCCGCAGGAGTGCATCCACACGGCGACGCCGGAAGCCTTGGCGAGCGCGCACAGGCGCGCAAATCGCGGGAAGAATTCCTCGCGCCAAAGCGCCGGGGCTATCATCAGGCCGCTTTGCGTGCCCCAGTCTTCCGGAAACATGACCGCGTCCACCCCGCTGGCGGCATACTGCACGATCATGGTCTCCAGCAATGCGTCAATGCGATCGTGGAGGGCGTGTATTGCGGACCGGTTTTCCAGCAGGTCCAGAAGATAATGGTCGATCCGGCGCAACTTCCGCGCGATGTTGAACGCGAAGCCCGGCATGCCGCCGATCAGATACTTGTCGGGATGCGCGGCCCGCGCCGCGCGCGCCGGCGCGTAATCGGCGGGGTTGGAAAAGTCCGGAAACGCCAGCGCGTCCGCGTCGTCCAGCGAATCCAGAACGCCCCTGACCACCTCACCCTTTGAGAACCGGTCCACCCGCGCCCAGACATTGCCCCACTCGTCCATGCGTTCCCAGCGTCCCCCGCCGACCTCCACCCAGTCCGTCGCGGGCGTCGCCACATCATACGAGGTCCACGCGAAATCACCATCACCGAACGAACGCGCCACGCGTTCGGGAGATTCATATGCCAGCGTTCTGAGAACAATCTCCCGAGAATTCATGTCACGCGACCCTGCCGCAGCATTTCTTGAATTTCCGGCCGCTGCCGCAGGGGCAGGGGTCGTTGGCGCGCGGCGCTTTGGGCTTTTCCGGGTGTTCTTCTGCGCGAATCATGCCCATCACGTTGGCGGGGGGGCGTCCCGCGCGGAGTTCCCGCGCCATCGCGCGCATATAGGGGTCAATGTGCTGGAAGAAGCGCTGATAGCCCGCGCAGAGGTAGTTCCAGCCGGTCTCGCCTTCGGGCGTCGTGCAGAAGCGGTGTTTCGGACAGCCCCCGTTGCAGGCGAAACGCACCGGGCATTCGCGGCACATCTCCGGGAGGGCGTCGCGCTTGAGTTCGCCGAAGCGCCGCTGGGACGGGCTGGAAACCATTTCCTGTATGGGCGTTTCCATGATGTTGCCGAGGCGGTATTCCGGATAGACGTAATGGTCGCAGGAGTAGAGGTCGCCGTTGTGCTCCAGCGCCATCGCCTGGCCGCAGGTCGCGCTGAACACGCACAGGCTGGGATTGCGCCCCACCCACGCCTCCAGCGCCACGTCGAACATCTGCACAAAGATCGTGCCGACGTCGCGGCGGACCCATTCGTCGAAAATGGCGATCATGAAATCACCGAAGGCGGGGCCGTCCACGGACCACGGCGCAATCTCGGCTTCGGGCGCATCCGGCCCCACGAGTTGCAGGCCGTCCTCTCGGATATCGTTGATGCGCTCGACAATCGGAATGAACTGCATGAATTCAACGCCCGATTCGCGCAGGAAGCGATAGACTTCGAGCGGGCGCTTCGCGTTTTCACGCTGCACGCAGGTCAGCGTGTTGAACTCGACCTTGTGCCGCTTGAGGCATTCGATCCCCGCCATGACGCGGTCGAAGGAACCGCGCCCCGACTTGTCGCGACGATAGCGGTCGTGCAACGCCTTCGGCCCATCGAGCGACACGCCGACCAGAAACCGATGCTCCGCGAGAAAGGCCGCCCATTCATCGTCCAGAAGCACGCCGTTCGTCTGGAGCGCATTGTGGATGACCTTGCCGTCCGCGTACTGCTGTTGCAGGGCCACCGCCCGCCGGAAGAAATCCACGCCCAGCAGCGTCGGCTCGCCGCCCTGCCACGCGAAGACCACCTCCGGCGCCTGCTGCGCGCCGATGTAATCCCGCACATACCGCTCCAGCACTTCCGGCGACATCGCCCACGCCCGGTCCTCCGGATACAGTTTCTCCTTTTCGAGGTAGAAACAGTGGGCGCATTGCAGATTGCAGATCGGCCCGATGGGCTTTGCCATCACATGAAACGCCCACGGCGTCCGTTTTTCCACTGATTCGCTCATGGCCTCCGCATCCCTGCCTGTCACATGCCGCGATTATGGATGAATCCAACCGCCGGTGCAATCCCCGGCGAACACGATTCCCCCGGAAAAGCCTTGACATCCCCTTGCGCATCATGGGAACATCGCTTTGATGTATGTGATTAAACGCTTTGTTTGCGGCATAAGAAAAGGTTTCGTTGCCATGACTGAAAAATGTATTTCCGTTCTTGTTGTGTTGCTGATTGCGGCAGGCATGTTGTTTCCTTTTGATCCCGCCCTTGCCGAAGCCGAGGCGAAGGACGCCTTGGGTCCAGCCGCTGTTGAACGCACCGCGCAGGACGACACGCGGCTGCGGGCGGTCGTGACCTTTGCTCAAAATGTCCTGGAGAGGGGCCGCGATGTTTACGGCGACGCCCCGACGCCGCTGTTTGTGGACGGCATCAACGTGGATACGGGCGCACCGGTCGAGTGGCGTTTCGACGGCGACGTCTGGGTCATCTCGAACATGGCGAACCAGCAGAACCTTTTCCGGACGCTGACGGGGCTTACGAACCTGATGGGCGAGCCGAAATACAAGGACGCGGCCAAAGCGGCGATTGCGCACATGTTCGCGCATCAGCGGAGCAAGTGCGGCCTCCTGTACTGGGGCGGGCATCAGTTCGTGGACCTGAGAACGAAAAAGAACGTGGGCAGATTCGACGCGAACTGCCACGAGTTCAAGAACAATTTCCCATTCTATGCGTTGATGTGGGAGGTGAGCCCGAAAGCGACCGCCGAGTTTCTCGAAGCGTTCTGGCGCGCGCACATTCTGGATTGGTCCGTCCTCGATATGAACCGCCATGGACGCTACGGGAAAACGGGCGAAACGCCTTGGGGTAGTCCCTTCTCCCAGCCGCCGCCCTTCTTTGAAGGCGAGGGCCTGACCTTCATCAATGCCGGCACTGACCTTATTTATGCCGGAGGCATGTATTACCATCTGGCCGGGCATGAGAAGGCGCTGACGTGGGCCTTGCGCCTGGCGGAGCAATACGTGCGCGCGCGACATCCCGAAACGAAACTGGGCGTGTATCAGTACAGCCAGCCGCGCCGTCGCGCGGACCCGCCGGAAGACCCGAACGCCCCAAATTACACCTATTCCACCTTCGGCGACCGCGCGCAGCGCCAGTTCGGCCCGGAATTCGGCGCCATTGCGCTTGAGGGAAATCTGTTGCGGGGGAATCCCGGCATCTATTCCAGCAATGCGATCATCCAACTGCAACTCGCCGAGAGCCTGGGAGAGTGCGGAAAACAACTGCTGCAATGGACGCATGAGGGCATGCATGCTTACGCCAAGCACGCCTACGACCCCGAAACCAACCTGTTGCGTCCGATGTGGGCCGATGGGACCGATCTTACGGATTTCGTCATCCCCCGTTTCGGCTACTATGGGAAGGAAGGCACTGTAATCAGGCCGAGTCCGGCGGACACGCTGATGCTCTTTTCTTATGCGCTGGGGTATCGGCTTACCGGGGATATGCTCTTGTGGAACACAGCACGCGGCATTGCGCGCGGACATGGTCTCGGCGATTTGGGTCAGAAACCCGGCGAGGACGTTGCGGTTGCGCTGAATACCGACAACGCCGACCCTGTCGTCCTCTTCGCGGTGATTGAACTATACCGGCGCACCGCCCATCCCGACTATCTTGCATTGGCCCGGCGCATCGGCGACAACATTCTTGCCACAAGATTTCACAAAGGCTTCTTCCTGCCCAGCGAGCGTCATATCAACGCGGAATTCGACGCAATTGAACCGTTGGCGCTATTGACGCTCGAGGCGGCGCTACGTGGCGCATATGACGCCGTGCCTGCATTCAACGGCGGCAGCGGTTATATCCACGGGCGCTTTGACGGGCTTGGCCGCACCCGCGACGCCGTCGCAATCTGGTCGGCGAAAAGATGACGCCCACGCGGTTCGCTTCCCGATTTCCGAATCAGGAGTCTTGAAGGGCTTTCGGCGGACCGAGCACTTCGAGAAGCACTATCCCGCGCCGGACGCTGTCCATATCGGTGATCAGGTCGTAAAATTCACGGCTTTTCGCACGCTCCGCCTTGGGAACCACCGGTGCTTGAGGCCGCGCTTGCGCGGCCTGCGTTTGGGCAGGCTTTGGCGCGGACGCGGGCGGTTGCGGTCGCTGGGCCGCAGGCCGACGCTCCCGCTGCGGTCGCAAAGGCCGGGCGGGTTCCTGGGGCGGCGCGGAGCGCCCAAGAATCTGCTCCATGACCTCCCGCGCCTGGCGCAGCGGGTCTTCTGCGCGCGGCGGCGCAGGCTGCTGGAGACGGGGTCGCTGCTGTACGGGTATCGGCGCGCGCCGCTGTGGCGGCGCGGGAACGGGTCGTTCCTCCGCCTCTTCCCACGGCACACGGCGATCCTCCTGAGCAGATTTCTCCCATCCCGCAGCCGCGTTCTCATCGCGCATTTCCAGTTCCCATGCCGGCGACCGTTCATAGACGCTTTCAGGCTCTTGCGCGGCAGGCCGCGCGACCGGCGCCTGTGTGCGCGGTCGCGCCACGGGCACCTCCATGTCCCCGCCCGGCCCTTCGCCGTAAAGGCGTCGCCGCGTGGCCTCCGGAAGGTCTTCGCGTCGCAGCGATGTGTCTTCTTTTCGCGCGGCTTCCTGTTTGGCTTCCTGCATTTTTCGGACAATACTGACCACCGCCATGATGACCACAAAAACCAGGAACCCGAAAAAACTGTCCACGTCAATCTCTCCGCGTATGGTTAGCGTTGCTCGCCCGTCGGTTCAGTCCTTCCCATCTTGGAAATGGAGTCGCGCATTTCGGTGTCGGCGATCACATTCTTGAGCCGGTAGTAATCCAGCACGCCAAAATTGCCGCTGCGCAGGGCTTCCGAAATCGCTTTGGGCACTTCCGCTTCGGCCTCCACCACGCGCGAGCGCATTTCCACCACCTGCGCCTGCATTTCCGCCTCGCGTGCGCGCGCCATGGCGCGGCGTTCTTCGGCGCGGGCTTGCGCGATCTGCTTGTCGGCCTCCGCCTGTTTGATTTGCAGGTACGCGCCGATGTTCTCTCCAACGTCCACATCGGCGATGTCAATGGAGAGAATCTCGAATGCGGTGCCGGAATCCAGTCCGCGCGACAAGACCACCTTGGAAATCGAGTCGGGATTCTCAAGCACCTTCTTGTGCGTGGGCGAGGAGCCGATGGTCGTCACGATGCCTTCGCCGACGCGCGCAATGATGGTCTCTTCCGTCGCGCCGCCGACCAGCCGCTGGATGTTGGTGCGCACGGTGACGCGCGCCTTCGCCTTCAACTGGATGCCGTCCATGGCCACCGCGGCCACGGTGGCCGCGCCCTTGTTCGGATCCGGGCAGTCAATGACTTTGGGCCGCACCGAGGTTTGCACCGCGTCGAGCACGTCGCGCCCCGCGAGGTCAATGGCCGTCGCGCGCTGAAAGTCCAATGGGATATTGGCCTTGCTTGCGGCGATGAGCGCCTGGACGACCTTGGTCACGTTGCCGCCCGCCAGGTAGTGGGCTTCCAGTTCCTCCGTGCTGATGCGCAAACCGGCTTTCACTGCCATGATGCGGCTGTCCACAA
>CAZLII010000336.1:0-5577 GCA_964559065.1 uncultured Nitrospirales bacterium
GGGCCGGTGTTCCTGTTCAAGCACAGCACGCGCTGTCCCATTTCCAGCGCGGCGTATCGCCGCGTGCAGGACTACCTTCAGACGGCGGGCGATGCCGCGCCGCCGGTCTATTGCGTCCTGGTGATCGAATCGCGGCCCGTGTCCAATGCCATCGCGGAGCGTTTCGGCGTCGCCCACCAGTCACCGCAGGCCATCCTGATAAAGAACCAGCGCGCGGTCTGGCACGCATCCCACGGGGCGATTGACGGCCCCGCCATGACCCGCGCGCTGGCGTCGCTCGACGCCTGATCGAAGGCAACATTTTGGCTGTCAAGCAACGTTCCTGATGTTTGTTGTGTGGCACTTTGCTCCACGGTGTCTGGACAACGTTAATGCTGCTTCAACCGGCCGAGATGTTACTTGGTCAGCACATTTCCCAGATGGTGGCCTGTCCCATGCCGCCGCCGACGCACAGCGTGGCAAGGCCGATGCTGTTGCCGCGCCGCTTCATCTCATGCAGCAGTGTCACGATGATGCGCGCACCGGTGCTGCCCACGGGGTGACCAAGACCGATGCCCGAACCGTTTACGTTGGTGACCTCCCGGTTGAGGCCCAGCAGTTTTTCACACGCCAGGTATTGCGCCGCGAAGGCCTCGTTGAGTTCGATGAGTTCCATGTCCGACAGTTTCATGCCGGTGCGTTCCAGCGCCTGTTT
Organism: uncultured Nitrospirales bacterium; assembly: GCA_964559065.1. GTDB lineage: Bacteria > Hydrogenedentota > Hydrogenedentia > Hydrogenedentales > CAILVY01 > CALEDJ01. The sequence goes on from CAZLII010000336.1 coordinate 695, forward strand.
GGTGGCCGGCACCGGGCCGTAACCCATCAATTCCGGTTCCACAGCGCCGAGACCATAGCCGCGCAGCCGCGCGATGGGGGCGACGCCGAGTTCCTTCGCCTTGTCCGCGCTCATCAGCGCCACCGCTGCCGCCGCGTCATTGATGCCGGACGCATTGCCCGCCGTCACCGTGCCGTCTTTTTTGAAGGTGGGCTTGAGCCGCGCCAACTGGTCCATTGTCAGTCCGGGCCGGAAATGCTCGTCCTTGTCAAAGACCAGCGGATCACCCTTTTTCTGCGGAATGCTGATGGGGAGGATTTCCTCCTTGAATTTCCCTGAAGTGGTCGCCGCCTCGGCGTTGTTGTGCGAGCGCAGCGCGATTTCATCTTGTTCTTCGCGGGATATGTTGTATTTCTCCGCGAGATTCTCTGCCGTGAGGCCCATGATCAGGCCGCTCCAGGCGTCCGTCAGGCCGTCCCAGAGTCCGTCGGACATGACGCCGTGCTGGAGCCGCTGTCCCCACCGGGCCGTGTTCAGCATGTACGGCGTCCGGCTCATCACCTCCACGCCGCCCGCCACGACAATGTCCATGTCGCCGAACATGATTTGTTGCGCGCCGTAGATGATCGCCTGCATGCCCGAGGCGCAGTTCCGCTGGATGGTGACGCCGGGCACGGTGATCGGCAGGCCCGCTTTCAACGCGGCCAGCCGCCCTGTTGTCGCTTCATCCGTGCGTTGCATACACTGACCGAGAATGACGTCGCCCACCTGGTCTCCCGGACCGCCCGCGCGCCCAAGCGCCTCTTTGATCACTGCCGCCGCCAGGTCCGGCGCGGGATAGTCGCGAAGCGTTCCCCCGAATGTCCCGATGGCCGTGCGCACGGCTGACACAATGACTACTTCCTTCATAAGCGTTTCTCCTTTGCTGATGCCCACAATTGCATTCATGGATGTTGTGCGGATACTACCATTCCCGCCGCTTTTTCGCAACGAAAGCCCCATCATAGGGGTTTCTTGTGTGGCCGTCTCTGTCTGTGCCTGTCTGTGTCGGTCCGTGTTGTTTGTCTTCATGAATTGAGCGCCGGCCTGCTTTTGGTGTACAGTCTAGCCGCGCTTCCGCGGGGAGGAATGCGCCCTGAGGGTGGAGTCCGGCATGACGGATGAGAAAGAAGTGATTGCCGCAGCGCGTGGGGGGGACCGCGCGGCCTTCGGCGTATTGGTGCGCGCGTATCAGCGGCGCGCCTACGCAGCCTGCTTCAGCATGGTCGGCAACCGCGAGGATGCGCTGGAACTGGCGCAGGAGTCCTTCGTGCGCGCTTTTCGCGCGATATCGCGCTTTGATCCGGCGCTGCCATTCTATCCGTGGCTCTACCGCATCATTCACAACACTTGCCTGAACCATCTGAAGAAACGGCGGCGGCGCGGGGAGACTTCTCTCGACGAAATGGTCCACAACGGTTTCGATGTGCCCGATCCGGGATGCCGTCCCGACGGCGCGGCGGCATTGCAGGACCTGCGCGGCCGGATTCAACGCGCCCTGGCGCACATGCCGCCGGAGCAGGCGGAAATCCTGCGCCTGCGGCACCTGCTGGAATTCTCCTACGCGGAGATCGCCCAATGGCTGGGCATTCCCATGGGCACAGTCATGTCGCGGCTGCACGCAGCCCGGCATCACTTGCGCCGGGAATTGGAGAAGGACGCCCCGGATGCCGTCGCGGCGGCTCCGCCGCACGCGGTGGACGGCGCAGTGCCGCTGGAGCAGACGGCGAATATTCCCGGAGGGTCGGGTGTATAAAGGATATGGAGATACGGTTCAACATCGCGCGCGCGGCGCTCTGCGGCTCTTGGCGCGACGCGGGAAACGCGGCGGCCGGCCATGAATCCAGACTGCAAAGACCTTGAGGTGCTTATCTCCGGGTATCTCGATGGCGAACTGGGAGCGGATGAGCGCCAACGCATCGAGGCGCATCTGGCGGCATGCCCCGCATGCCGCCGGGAGTACGCGGTGATGAAGAGCCTTGCGGCGGGGACCGCCGCCGCGTTCAACGGGGAGGATTTGCCCATGGAGGCATGGGACGGATTCCTGGATGGCGTGTACAACCGCCTGGAACGCAAAACAGGATGGATCATCCTTATCCTGGGAATGATCGCGCTTTGCGCCTATGGCATTGTACTGTTTTTCACGGAAGATGAGATATCGCTGTTGGCCAAGGCGCTGATCACCGCGCCGGTCGTCGGCGGCATCGTGTTGTTCCTTTCAGTCCTGCGCCAGCGCATCAGGGCGGCGAAAACAGACCGATACAGCAAGGAAGTCCAACGATGATCGTGGTCACCACGCCGGATATCGCCGGCAAACGGATTGTGAAGAGCCTCGGGCTGGTGCGCGGGGCAACGGTGCGCGCCGCCAACATCGGCCGCGACATCCTCGCCATATTCCGCAACATGGTCGGCGGTGAGATCGAGGAATACACCAAAATGCTGGCGGAGTCCCGCGAGCAGGCGCTCGACCGCATGATAGAAGCCGCGCAGAAACTGGGCGCAAATGCCGTCGTGTGCGCGCGATACGGCACTTCCAACATTTCCCAGGGCGCGGCGGAGATTCTCATCTACGGCACCGCCGTGATTGTGGAAGATGCGGATGTGGCGGAACGCGCCGTAGGCTTCCAAGAGGGTCGGTAAAAAACTGGGGCGCGATGTCGGCTTGATAGAAGACCGCGCGATATTGTTCACCATCATTACAATGCAGAGCAGCGCGAATATCGCACACTCACCGACGATCTCCAACATTTGACTACAGAGACCATCGCTAACATCCGCCCCGGCCTATTGCGAATGCCAGCGATGTGGAATTTGCGCTTGAACATGCAAAGGGAACACTATAAAGTGGGTTTATGATAGCGTCACTCTATTTGGCCAACGAGCAAGTCAGGCGCGTATTTGCTAGAGGTGGAGAATCGTTTCATGGACATACACACAACCTATGAGGATGTGCTGCAAAGAGCGGAAAAACTGCCTCCAGGACAGCGCCTCTTGCTGATTGAACACCTGCTCAGACAAATGCGTAACACCCAAGCAGGACAGGACGCCTATCCTGTGTGGGAGGATTATGCGGCGTCGGCACCGTATCCCCTTTGTGGTGAAGACGCCCAAGCATGGGTAAGTCGCACCAGACGGGAATCTGATGAATCACGAGGACAGCAATGAAAAATTGCCGATGCGTTGAAAAATGTGCAACGCATTTTTCTGGATACGGCGCCTGTGATCTATTTTTTTGAGCGGCATCCTGTCTATTTTTCCCGAATGGAGGCTTTTTTCCATTTTCGGCGGAATGCAGGGATCACGATTATCACTTCACCAGTAACGCTTGTGGAATGCCTGGTACATCCGATAAGACGGGGACTATCAAGACAATGTAAGGGATACAAACACCTCATTCTGCAGGGAGGCAACACCGAGTTCTGGGAAATCGGAGCGGAAGCGGCCGATCGCGTTGCACGCTTGAGAGCTGCACTCTCGATCACGTTGGCTGATGCGCTTCAAGCGGGAGTAGCACTTGCTTCCCGTTGTGATTCCTTCATGACAAATGACCGACAACTGTCGAGAATCGGAGATATTTCTGTCCTGCTTCTGGATGATTTGGAGCAGTAGTCGGTTCTCTTTTTTATTGTGGCTCGGTCTGGAGACCGGCCACAACAGAGCCGTCCTTGCTGTCCTTGTTGTCCTTGATGTCCTTGGAGACCTTCGGTCGTGCATGTGTCGCTATGCTCAAACAAACGGCGTCACGCCGGGCACGGGAATGGGATTCATCGGCACATCGCCCCAGGCTATCTGCGGCGGGGTGAGGTCCAACTCCGAATTTAACATCTGCTCCCAGGTGAGCGCCTTGCCGGTATAGGCTGACGTGCGGCCCAGAATTGCCATCAACGTACTGGAACACATGTACTCGTCCACAATCACCTCGCCCTTACGGATTGCGGCGAAGAGTTCATTGTGTTCTTTCTGGTACATGTTGTCCTCCCCCTTGCGCTCGTGCCGCCACTCCTGGCCGTCATAGGTCCGGATGTAATGTTCCTGGATGTTCGCGACACCTTTCGTGCCGAAGACCCAGTCCGATACATCGGTGCTGGTGCTCTCCCATTGGCGGCAGGAATTGAAACAACGCACGCCGTTCTCCCATTCGTAGACGCCGTTGAAGTGGTCGAAGATGTTTCCGTATTTGGGGTCGGTGCGCTGGGCGCGCCCGCCGCTGGACGTGCACTTCGCGGGCGCAACATCGCCCATCAGCCACATGATCTTGTCCAGGCTGTGGATGTGCTGCTCATTGATATGGTCGCCGGAAAGCCAGTCGAAATAGAGCCAGTTGCGCAGTTGATACTCCATCTCTGTCCAGTCATCCTGGCGGCCTTTGTGCCACAGGCCGCCGGTGTTATACGTCGTTTGCAGCGTGATGATGTCGCCGACCGCGCCGTCCTGCAGCCGTTTGATGGTTTCCCGTTTCGCGAACTCGTAGCGATAGCACAGCCCCGACACCAAGTTCAGACCCTTTTCCTTCGCAATCCGGCAGGAGTCCATCACGGAGCGAACGCCCGGCGCGTCCACCCCCACCGGTTTCTCCACAAATACGTGCTTGCCCGCCTCGACACACGCGCGCAGGTGCTGCGGACGGAAGCCCGGCGGCGTGGCATGCACGATCACGTCGCAGGAATCAATCACGCCCTGATAGGCGTCAAAACCCGCAAACTGATGCGCCGCATCCACCGTGATTCTCGGCGCGATTTTCGGATCAGTCTTGAGGCGGTTCAGGCTGCTTTCGATCGTGTCCTTGAACACGTCGCCCACCGCCACCAATGTGGTATTCGGGTCCGCCAGCAACGCTTCGCGCGCCGCGCCCGTGCCGCGCCCCC
>CAZLII010000337.1:0-5571 GCA_964559065.1 uncultured Nitrospirales bacterium
TCCTGTGCGCCGAATCCTCCGTCACATCGCGTGTTGCAGGCGTGTCTCCAGATGCGGTTCATTCACATTGGCCTGCCAAAAGGCAACCACTCCGGGTTTATTACTTGATATTTGGCGGGCTGTCGGTCATTTTTTTGCAATATGCTCAGATTGATGGCATAAATTACAATCAGCCGTATCTTGACAAAGTGACCTCTTTTCGTTATTCTATAGAGTAAGATTAGTGTGGAAGTCTAGGGACTGAAAAGCCCCATGGAACAGACAGGTTGTGCCATGAGGCGTTTCGCCCGCAGCAGAAAGGAGGCGGGGGCGTGCCAGAGTTGGAAGTGAGTCAGCGGTTGTGTGGGAAGGTGAAATGGTTTAACGACCAGAAGGGGTACGGATTCATTGCCCGCGAGGATGCTGCGGATGTGTTTGTGCATCATTCGGCTATCCAGATGGAAGGATTTCGGACGCTTCGCGAGGGTGAAAACGTGACCTATGAACTGTGGGAAAGTGAGAAAGGCCCGCAGGCCGCGAACGTGCAACGCGCGTAAGCGCAGTTCTGCCGTGCTTGGACGCAAAGCAGGCGATTTACTGAGGGCATAGACGAGTGGATGCGCCCGATGATAGGGGTGACGCTTCCGCGCGCTGGCAGAATGACGGCATCGGGGGCTGGTGCCATCTCCCAACAAGGGAAAGAAGAGGCCTATTCAAAGGCAACTTCTCGTAGATGTTGTTGCCCTCAGAGGTGGGAGTTTTGGTCTTTGGCGGGTCGGATACCGCACCCCAAACGTCTTACGCAAGACGGCTGAACAGTTACGGACGCCCGGAAACCGGAAACTTACACCATGCACGCCCCTTTTTCGCGCGGCATCCATAAACTTGGGGATCATTGAGGTCGCTGCGATATTCGGTTGCAGTCTTTCGGGGCAATCCACTAGACTACGGATGTGTGTGCGCCGTAGTGTTATTCCCTGGAAAGATGAGATGAAACGAATCTTAGTTACCGGTGCGGCGGGGTTTATCGGGTCGCATCTTGCGGATGCCCTGCTTGCGCGGGGTGAGCGGGTATTCGGGCTGGATGAATTCAACGATTACTATGATCCGGCGGTGAAGCGCCGGAACATCGCGGGGGCGCTGGGTTCGGACCGCTTTACGCTGTATGAGGCGGACATCTGCGATGAGGCGCGGCTGCGGGCGGTCTTCGAGGAATGCCGCCCGGAGGTGGTGGTGCATCTGGCGGCGCGCGCCGGGGTGCGGCCCTCCATCCGGGAGCCCAACCTCTACCACCGCGTGAATGTCATCGGCTCGCAGCATGTGCTTGACGCCTGCCGCGATTTTGCGCCGTCGCATCTGGTGTTCGCGTCAAGTTCCTCGGTGTACGGCGGGAGCACGGCAGTGCCATTTGCTGAAAGCGATCCGGTGATGCGGCCGATCAGCCCGTATGCGGCGACGAAGCGCATGAACGAACTTCAGGCGCATGTGTACAGCCATCTCTACGGGGTGCGGGTGACGATGCTGCGCTTTTTCACGGTCTATGGGCCGCGCCAGCGACCGGACATGGCCATCCACAAATTCACCCGCGCCATCCTGCGCGGCGAACCTGTGCCGATGTTTGGCGACGGGTCCACCCGGCGCGATTACACCTATATTGATGACATCATAGACGGGGTGGTCCGCTGCGTGGACACGCCGTTTGATTATGAGATTTTCAACCTGGGTGAACAGCGCACCACCACCCTGCGCGATTTGATCGCGATCATTGAAAAGGCGGTCGGGAAAGCCGCCGTCATTGATCGCAAGCCGCCGCAGCCGGGGGATGTGGAGGTCACCTATGCCGACATTTCCCATGCGCGGGACCGACTCGGCTACGACCCGCGTTTTGACATGGAAGAGGGCGTGCGCCGTTTCGTGGACTGGTTCCGCGCCCAAGAACGTTGAGAAAGGCCATGTATGCCGGACAATAAAGCGCCGCGCGCCCTGATTACAGGCATTACCGGCCAGGACGGCTCGTATCTGGCCGAATTCCTCTTGGAAAAGGGCTATGAGGTGACGGGGCTGGTGCGCCGTTCGAGCACGGAGAACTTCGAGCGCATCGCGCACATCAAGGACCGGCTCACGCTGATTCAGGCGGACCTGACGGACCAGGTGTCCATGATCGAGGCGCTGAATGAGGTGCGCCCGCGCGAGGTGTACAACCTCGCCGCGCAGTCCTTCGTGCCGGTCTCGTGGAAACAGCCGATCACGACGGGGGATGTCACTGCGCTCGGTGTCACGCGCCTGCTCGAAGCGATTCGCGTGGTGGACCGAAGCATCCGCTTCTACCAGGCATCCTCCAGCGAGATGTTCGGTCACGTGCGCGAAACGCCGCAGAATGAGCAGACGCCGTTCTATCCCCGCAGTCCCTATGGCGTGGCCAAAGTCTATGGCCACTGGATCACGGTCAACTACCGGGAAAGTTACGATCTGTTTGCGTGTTGCGGCATCCTGTTCAATCATGAGTCGCCGCGACGCGGGCTGGAATTCGTAACCCGCAAGGTGACGGACGGCGTGGCGCGGATCAAGTTGGGATTGCAGAGCGAATTGCGACTGGGCAATCTCGAAGCCAAGCGGGATTGGGGCTTCGCCGGGGATTACGTCCGCGCGATGTGGCTGATGTTGCAACAAGATGCGCCCAACGACTACGTGGTGGCGAGCGGCGTCACGCACAGCGTGCGCGACATGTGTGAGGCCGCCTTCGGTCATGTGAATCTGGACTGGCAGGAATACGTCAAAGTGGACCCCCGCTTTTACCGGCCCGCCGAGGTGCATCTGTTGCTGGGCGACAGCAGCAAGGCGCACCGCGAGTTGGGATGGCAACCCGAGTGTGATTTCGCGGGGCTGATTCGAATGATGGTGGACGCCGACTTGGAGCGGGCAAAACAGGACTTGCTGCGGCAGGTTTCCCCGAAGGGGCGGGGGCCGTCATGAGCGGCCGCGCGCTGGTCACCGGCGCGGCGGGATTCGTCGGCCGCGTGCTTTGCGCCCATCTGGAGTCCAACGGATGGGAGGTGCTGCGCTGCGACCGGGTCGAGATGCCGGGCATCATCACCTGCGACGTCACCGACTCCGCGCAGATTGACAGGCTGCTCGACGCTTCAGGCGAATTCACCCACATCTTTCATCTGGCTGCCATCGCATTTCTCCCGGCGGCGGAACGCGAACCCGCCCGGGCGATGGACATTAATTGCACCGGCTTGATCAGGCTGGCGGAAGCGCTGCGGGCGCGCGGCAGCGCCGCTCGTTTCCTTTTCACCGGGACCGCGGAAGTCTATGGCCCGCCGCTTTCGCTGCCGATCACCGAAACGCACCCGCTCAACCCCGCCAACCCCTACGCCATTTCCAAGGCGGCCGCGGACCTGTACTGCGCTTATCTTCATCGCGCCCATGGAATGGAAACGCTGCGCATGCGCCCCTTCAACCATTCCGGACCGGGGCAGGTCGAGGCGTTTGTGCTTTCCAGTTTCGCCCGGCAAATCGCCGAAATCGAAGGCGGACGGCGCGCGCCGCTCATGCGCGTGGGCAATCTCAGCGCGGCGCGGGATTTTCTGCATGTGAACGACGTGGTGCGCGCGTATGAACACGCAGCCCTGTACGGACGTCCCGGCGAGGCCTACAATGTGTGCTCCGGGAAATCCACCGTGATCCGCGAAGCGCTCAACCTGCTGTTTGAGATGGGCCGCAAAACCATCGTCATTGACGAAGACCCCGCGCGCATGCGCCCGGTGGACATCCCCGACATACGCGGCTCCCATGAAAAACTCACCGCGCATACCGGCTGGACGCCCCAAATCCCTTTCGAGAAGATTCTCGAAGACGTGCTCAACTACTGGCGTGAAACCCTTGCTGCAGAAAGTCATTCCGCCGGGAGCGGATTGTCCAGCCAATCGAAGTAGTATTGTTCGAGGCAGTTCAGGGCGATGCGCTCGTATCCAGCGCGGTTGAGATGGATGCTGGTGGTGGCAAGCAGCCCGTATGAGAGGGTATGCGCCGGGCTGGGATAGGCGATGTCGCCGCCGGCGAGCGGCGCGTAGTCCGTGTCGGCGTTGCCGGGAAACGGCGCTTCGTGCGGGAGATACACGACGGGCATATTTTCGTCATCAAAAGGCCCCGGATACCCGAATTCGTACTGCATCAGCCCGAAATTATTGACATACTCGCAACGGTCAATCGTCTTGACCATCTCAATGATATGCCCGGCAAGGCGCACTGCCGCGGCGTTATAAACGCGCGGAGGGACATGCCGGGTGTGGTAGTCCATGTAATCGTAGCCGCAGATGGCGACGCGGATATTCGGGCGCACGGCGAGGATGTATTCCACAATGCGCCGCACATTCCCGACGATCTCGTCCACGAGTTCCTGCTCCTCCGCCCGCGAAAGCAACGGACTCCACAAGGCGATACCGTCGTTGCCGCCGATGCTGAGGTGCACGATGTCAATGGTGGGTTCGGCGCGCAGCGCGCGCCCGATATTGTGCAGCACGCCAAGCCGGTTGCGCGCAAGCGCCTTCGCGGTAAGCCCCGGCACCGCCGTGAGATGGCGGATACTGAGGTAATCCGAGTATTCTTCATGGCCGTGCCGCGCCATGACATTCCCCAGGGACTGCTGATAGCCCATCAGAAACGCCCAACTGTCGCCCACCACCAGGATGCGGGGCGTCCGCGCGTCACAACCGGCCAGGACCGCAACCGCCGCAGCAATCAGGATGTTGGCCGCATTACGATGGGTTCTTTGAAGCGTGCTAATCATGAAAAGGCTCCTTTGCTCTACACAAATTCAACCAGTAGCGGACTTGAGGCATTATTATAACGATTCTCCATCCGGCGCGTCGGAATCCGCCTTCTGGGTCGGCGATTGGGGAATTGACAAGGCAGTGGGAATTCAAGGGCATCACGCATTCGATGCGGATTCATTGCAAAATGGAACCTTTTTACAGGGTTTTTCATAGAAGTATTATACGAATATAGTAATTACCTGTTGACTTCTACAACGTGTGGAAATATACTCAAAGAGTCATAGTATTGCTTGTGAGGGTATGTCGAACAAGTTTTGGGGAATTCCAATATCAAGGAATAGCACCATGACTCCGAGAATTATGATGACATGGGGGCTGCTGGTGGGAGTGATTGTCGTATTCCAGGCGCCGCTGGCGGCGGCGCAATCCCACTCGGCGGACACCAACGGAGATTACAACATCAGCCTGTCGGAATTGCTCCGGGTCATCCAGTTTTTCAACTCGGGCGAATTTCATTGCATGGAAGGTACAGAGGATGGGTATCTCCCCGGGGCGGGGGACCGGGACTGTCCCCCCCACCACAGTGACTACAATCCCCAGAATTGGCGAATCAGCCTGTCTGAACTGCTCCGGCTCATTCAGTTTTACAACTCAGGCGGCTATCACACGCAATGCGACTCGGAGGATGCCTTTGCGCCCGGACCGGGCGATCACTATGTATGCGGGCATGAGGGCGAAGGCGAGGGTGAAGGCGAGGGTGAAGGCGAAGGCGAAGGCGAAGGCGAGGGCGAGGGCGAAGGCGAAGGCGAAGGCG
>CAZLII010000338.1:0-5531 GCA_964559065.1 uncultured Nitrospirales bacterium
CGGTATGATGTGAATTGTCGGATCATGCCATGTGGCCTTTTACATCTCGTGCCTATTCCCTGACCAACATAAATGGATAATGCGAACAAACGAAGACACGTTACGTCATTCTGCAAAAGAGTTACTCATTGCTGGCATTTCCGCCCGGCGACCGGCGGGATGCGCTAAAAAGCCCCATAGAGGTCATCTATGGCGGCGAGAATGGCGGCGGGCGTGGCGATCATGGGAATCACCTTGCGGCGGGTGGTGTCCTGGATTTTTTTCAGGGCGCCCTCGTCGAGCGGATTGGCCATCGCGACGACGATGCTGTTGTGCGTTGCGCGGATGGGGATGCACACGCGCCACGTGCACAGGTCTTTGTTGAGCAGCGCGACGGCGGTTTTCTCAATGACCTCGGGGGTTGGATGGACCAAGGGCAGTCCCAACTGGCAGGCGAGCGCCTGGGCCACGGCGTCCTCCGAGGCGAATTCCCGCTGTGCGAGGATCACGCCGAGGAGCTGGTCGGGCGCGTGGCGTTGTTCTTTCAATGCTTCATGCAACTGCGCATCCGTAATCACGCCCGCGTGCATGAGCATTTCGCCGAGGGGGCGCCGTCCGCCACCGTGGGCGGCCTCGGCAATCAGGATGCGCTGGCGAATGCGTTGCGCTTCGGCATCGTGTCCGTTGGAGGTGCGGTCATCCTCCACCATGCCCATTGGAATGCGTTCCCTGGGCGGCTGCCGCGCTGCATCCTCCGACTGCTCGAAATCCGCCGCTTCGGGAATTCCCGCCGGCGCGCGGCGAAGCGCGGCGACTTCGTGGTCCAGCCTTCTGATGGCTGCGTCGCGTTCCGCGATCGCGGCGGACTGCGCGGCCAGCGCCTCCCGCGCTTCCCGCCATTGGCGTGCGCGGTCCTGGGCCTTCTGTCGGATGGCGGCGTTTTCCTTTTGCAGGCTGTCCACGGCGGTGGCGCTTTCCGCTTCGCGCGCGCGGATTTTCTCCAGCAGGGCCGCCAGTTCCGCGCGGTGCGCTTCCACGGCATCCGCCCGCGCTTTTTCCTCCGCGAGTTGATCCGCGAGATGGCGCAGTTCCGCGCGATACTCGGCCATGGTGCGCGCCCGGTCCTCTTCGGCCTGTTGCACGGCATGCAGTGCTTCGCGTATTTCCCGCGCAACGGTCCGCGCCTCCTCTTCTTTGCCGCGCAATGTTTCCGTTTCCGTCACCAGCGCAGCGATGCGCGACTGGAGCGCAGCGACTTTCGCGTCCCTGTCGCGGAGCGATTCCGCCTGGACGGCCAATGCCTCCCGCGCCTCCGCAAGCGCCTGTTCCAGTTGCCGCCCCGACGCCTCATGCTGTTCGAGCGCCGCGCGAAGTTCGGCGTTTTCAGCCAGCGCTGCATCCGCATCACGCCGCAGAACGTCCCGCTCCTGCAACAACCTGGCCTGTTGCGATGCTGCGATCTCCGCCGCCTCCTGCATTGCGGCCACGCTTTCTTCCAGCAGCCGGATGCGCGTTGCCTGGGCTTCCACCTGTCGCGCCGTATCTGCATCCTTTTCGCGCGCATTCTCGATCTCTGCGCGCAACGCGGCTGCGGTCTGGTCCAGTTCCTTCATGCGGCGGATGCCGTAATCCCGCTGTTCGGTCAGTTCCGCGCGGCGTTCCCGGCTTTCTTCCAGGTCCGCTTCCAGGTATTCGATAGCCCGCGCCCGCTCGGCGGCGTCCTCGCCCGCTTTTTGCAGCGCCGCTTCCAGGTCGTTCATGCGCGTGAAGAGTTCCGCCTTTTCCCGGCGCAGCGCCCGGATGGCGTCTTGGTTGCGCCGGATCAGCGCATCGATCGGCGTTTCCAAATGTTCCGGAAACGGGTCCTGCGCCGTGTGGTCCAGCATGGCGAGCAGCGTTTCAAACTGCTCGTTCGCCAGCCGAATCTGGCGCGCCAGCGCTTCCTGCGCCTGCGTCACCTCGGCGCGCCACAGCCCGACATTGATTTCCAGGCGCTCGATGGTCGCGGCCAAATCCTGCTGCGCGGCATCCAGGCGCGGCGATGTATCCGGCAGGTATCGCGTGATCGCCGCTGGGGGAAGATTCGCCGCATTGAGCGCCGCGCGCAGGCGCTCGATTTCATCCCGCGCCGCCGCCAGGCTGATCTCCTGCGGCGCGCGCTGGGAGAACACATCCAGCATCCGCCGCAACTGGTCGCATGTCCCGGCAATTTGCAGGGCCAGCCCGGATTGCGCGGCGGCCACCTCCGCCTTCCACGCGGCGATGGCGGAACGCAGCCGGACAATGATGTCGGTTCTCGTCTGCGTCATGCGTGCTGACCCCGTGCGCCCCTGCCGGTACGAATACTGTGATTATTATAGGATCGCGCCGATTATGCGTCAACGTCAGGCATTCAACATTATTGTGCCCAAAGCTCTCTTCGATTCTCGGTATCCCCGAAGAGGAGAACAATTCAATCAAGGGAACATGCTATACATGACATCCCCCGGCGCTTCGCGCCACCCCCTTGGAAGGGGGATTTTGGCGCATTTCCCGGCAATGAGACTTTTTCGCGTAGCACCCTCTTTCAGGGACATGCACGGCACCTTTGGGCATAGGAGTAAAGTCCCCCTTTGAAGGGGGTGGCGCGAAGCGCCGGGGGATGTTAGATGCAGATCAATCGTCAAACAATACTGTAGCCCTTCGGATGCTCGATCTGATTATGACAACAATGGGACACCATTCGCGGTCATACAATTCAACAGATGCGCGGGAGTTGCTCGCCGCTGAGGCGGTCAAGAATCCGGGCTGCGCCGATGCGGCTGTCCAGCGTCACGCGGACGGGCTGCTCGTCGGTGACGGTTCCAATCACTGCGGGCTGGGTGTCGCGCGCGTGTGCGCGGAGCACATCGAGCGCCTTCTTCACATGGTCCGGCGGCACATAGGCGATGAAGCGCCCCTCGTTGGCGACATAGAGCGGGTCGAAGCCCAACAATTCACAGGCGCCGCGCACGTCGTCGCGCACAGGGATGGCCGCCTCATCCAATCGGGCGGCAAAGCCGGAACACTCGGCGATTTCGTTGGCGGCGCTGACCAGGCCGCCACGGGTCAAATCGCGCAGACAATGGACCGCCACGCCCGCGGCGATCAGGTCCTGCACCGCCGCCGCCACTGGCGCGGAATCGCTCAAGATAGCGCTCTCGAATTCGATGCCCTCGCGCACCGCCATCACGGCGATGCCGTGACGTCCAAGATCGCCGCTCACCACGATGCAATCCCCCGGACGCACCTGCCGCGGACCGATGGTCAAATCATGGTCAATCACGCCGATGCCCGCCGTGTTGATGAACATGCCGTCACCGCCGGATGCAACACTATTGTTGCTGCGCCGGTTGATCACCTTGGTGTCGCCCGTCACCAGTTGCACGCCCGCCGCGTCGGCGGCCGCGCGCATGGACCGCACGATTTGCGTCAGCAGTTCGACGGAAAGCCCCTCTTCCAGGATGAACCCGGCGCTCAGATACAGCGGCCGCGCGCCGGCCATCGCCAAGTCGTTCACCGTGCCATGCACCGCCAAGGACCCGATGTCGCCGCCGGGGAAAATCAGCGGTTGAATCACGTAGGAATCCGTGGTGAAGGCGATGGCGCCGCCGCTGAGTTGCAGCCGCGCCGCGTCGTGCCGTTCCTCCAGCGCCGGATTACTGAAGCCCGCCATGAAGACCTGCTCGATGAGCCGGTGCATCAACGACCCGCCGCCGCCGTGCGCCATGGTGATCACGTCCCGGTGGGCGTGGGGGAGCGGACAGGCCGGCATCATCCCGCTTGCGTCGCTCATGCGTCTATCCTTTGACCTGTGCAGACGGTTCCTGGTCCCGCCGGTAGCGGTAATAAGCGGCGCACGCGCCTTCGCTCGACACCATCGGCGCGCCCAGCGGATGTTCGGGGTCGCAGTCCACCGCGAACGCAGGGCATTCGTTCGGACGCTTCAGCCCGCGCAGAATGTCGCCGCTGATGCATCGCGTGGATTCTTCCGCCGTGAGATGCGCCAGGCTGAAGCGCTGTTCCGCGTCAAATGCGGCATATTCCGGGCGCAGCGCCAGGCCGCTGTCGGGAATCTCGCCCAATCCGCGCCATTTCCGGGCGGACACTTGGAAGATATCGCGGATTAGCGCTTGCGCCGCGGCATTCCCCTCCCGCGTTACGGAACGCCGGTACTGGTTTTCCACTGCCGCGCGGCCCTGCTCCAACTGCCGCGCGCACAGGAGAATCCCCTGCAGAATGTCCACCGGCTCAAAGCCCGTCACCACGATGGGCGTGAGAAATTCCTGTGCGATCGGCTCATATTCCCTGTAGCCCATCACCGTGCAGACATGCCCCGCCGCGAGAAATCCGTTCACCGCGCAGTCCTCGGCGGACAGGATCGCCCGCATGGCGGGCGGCACCAGCACATGCGAAGAGAGGATGGAAAAATTGCCGAGTTTCTCGCGGGCGGCCTGCCGCACCGCGAGCGCATTGGCCGGGGCCGTTGTCTCAAAGCCCACGGCGAAGAACACGACGGACCGGTCGGGGTTCTTCCGCGCGATGTTCACCGCGTCCAGCGGCGAATAGACCATGCGCACATCGCCGCCCTGCGCCTTGACCGACAGCAGATCGTGGGCGCTGCCCGGCACGCGCATCATGTCGCCGAAGGTGCAGAGGATCACTTCCGGCCGTTGCGCCAGCGCCACCGCCTTGTCAATCAGTTCCACCGGCGTCACGCATACCGGACAGCCCGGCCCGTGCACCAGCCGCACCAGGTCGGGCAGCAGCGCGTCAATCCCGTATTTTACAATGGCATGCGTCTGCCCCCCGCAGATTTCCATGAGGGTCCACGGCCGCGTGACCGTTCGCCGGATGGCGTCCGCCAATGTCCGGGCCGCGCGCTGATCGCGGTATTCGTCCACATACTTCACGCGCCGCCGTCCTCCAGCGATTCCAGTTCGGCCAGTTGCTCCAGGTCTTCCAGCAACTGCGCCGCTTCGTCCGCATCCACGACGCTGATGCCCACCCCCGCATGCACCAGCACAAAATCGCCGGGTTGCGCCTCCGGCAGCGTCGCCAGCGAGACCTCCCGCACCACCCCGCCGAAACTCACCCGCGCCTGTCGCAACAGCGGATCGCTTTCGTCAATCGTCAATACTTCGCCCGGAACTGCAAGGCACATGATATTTTTTCTCCCAATTTTCTCATCGTGGCACGGGCTTCCAGCCCGTGTGTCTTCATGGCCGGGACGGCCATGCTACGTTTGCGCACAACGCATGGCGTGCAGGGCCTGTCCCAAGGCGATGCCGCCATCGTTGGCCGGAACCTGTTCCGGCCAAAAGGCGCGGAATCCACCGGCCTCCAGCCGGTCCGCCGCCCATTCGGTCAGCAACGCATTCTGGAAACACCCACCGCCGAGCACAACTTCCGACAGCCCGGCATGCCGCGCCACCTCAAGGATACCACGCGCCAGCGCGTCATGGAACTCCGAAGCAATCTCCTCCACCGCGCACCCCGTGGCGGCGTCCTCGACAATCGCGGCGATCATCGCC
>CAZLII010000339.1:0-5528 GCA_964559065.1 uncultured Nitrospirales bacterium
GAAGCCGAAAAAGAGCGGAATGCCCGCCATGGACAAGGCGGCCACCGAAGCGCCCGCCGCTGTAAAGGGCATCGCCCCCGCCAGGCCACCCAGGCGTCGCACATCGCGCTCACCGGTTTCGTGGTCCACCGCCCCCGCTGCAAGGAACAACGCGGCCTTGTACAGCGCATGCGCCAGGCAGAACGCCGCCATGGCCTTTACAGCGGCGGGCGTGCCGACGCCCAGCAGCATGGTCATCGCGCCCAGCGCGCTGACGGTCGAATAGGCCAGAAGCCGTTTCATGGCATGCTGTTGCACTGCCAGGAAAGCCCCAAGTAAAAACGTCGCCGCGCCCACCGTCCCGACCAGTCCCGACCATGCGGCGGCGCCGCCCAATGCCGGACTCAGCCGCGCCAGCAGAAAAACCCCCGCCTTCACCATCGTCGAGGAATGCAGGTAGGCGCTTGCCGGGGCGGGCGCGGCCATCGCGTTCGGCAACCAGAAATGGAAGGGAACCTGCGCCGACTTGGTGAACGCGCCCAGCAATACGAGGATAAGAATCGGCAGGTAGTGCGGATGATTGCGGATGAGGTCTCCGCGCAGCGTGAGTTCCGAAAGTTCCAGCGTCCCGGCCGCCATGCCCAGCATCACCAGCCCCGCCAGCATCGCCAGGCCCCCCAAGCCGGTCACCAGCAGCGCCTGTAGCGCCGCATAGCGAGACGCTTCCTCCCGATGATGAAAACCGATGAGCAGGTAGGAACTGAGGCTGGTCAGTTCCCAGAACACGAACAGGGCGATGATGTTGTCCGAGAGCACTACGCCGAGCATGGAAGCCATGAACATGAGGAGAAAGGCGTACCACCGGCCCAGCAGGGGGTGTCCGTGCAGATAGCCGCCGGAATATATGGTCACCAGAAACCCGATGCCGCTGATCAGCACCGCGAAGAGGATTGCCAGACCGTCAGCGTGGAAGGAAAGCGTAATGCCGAGGCTTGGAATCCAGTCATGCGATTCGTGCGCCGCCGTTTGTCCCAAGCCGGGGATGTGGGACATGAAATAGAAGAAAAGGCCCAGCGGCAAGAGGCCGAATACCCATCCGCTCTTGTCCCCCAGGCGGCGATGTGCCCAAGGGGCCAGCGCCGCCAATACGAAACCTGAGCAGATTGCCGTCAGCATGTCCTGTTCCGTGCCGCCATAATGTCCGTTACGCCTTTAAGTAGACATCCCCCGCGCCATGCCGAAATAACCGTTTACGCCCGCTGTATTCCTGCAATAAAACGCGCAATCGGCCGCTTTCATTTCCAAAACGCCCCGCCGCCCGCCATGCGCCGGATCACGAGCCATCCCCGCCATTGCGCTGCTGGTCGCGAATGTTGCGGAAAAAACTGGTCAACAGCGCGCCGCACTCCTCGCTACGCAGCCCAGGGAAGACCGCCGGCTGATGATTGAAACGGGGGTCCTCCAGCAAATTCATCAGCGTGCCGCAACAACCTGCCTTGGGATCATATGCGCCGAAATAGACCTCCGGAATCCGGGCGAGAATGATGGCCCCCGCACACATCGCGCAAGGCTCCAGCGTCACGTACAGGCGGGTGTTCTCCAGCCGCCAACTGCCGAGGCGGGCCGCCGCCGCCGTAATCGCGAGAATCTCGGCGTGCGCCGTCGGGTCCTGCAGCATTTCGCGCTGGTTGTGCGCCTTGGCAATTAGTTCGCCCTCATGCGCGATCACGCAGCCGACGGGCACCTCGCCCGCTTCCATGGCGCGCTCCGCCTCCCGGAGGGCATAGCCCATATAGCGGTCATTTTCGTCCTGCATGGCGCGCAATTCTGGCCTGCAACCGCGAGACAAGTCAAACCTTGCACGGACGCCGCGCCGTGCAGCCTGACGGCAAGAAGCGCCGGAACCCAAATCAATACCGGGGACGGCGCTTTTCATTAGGGGCCGTCCCCGGGTATCCGGAAAGATTTTTATTGTTTGCGCCGCAGGGAAGCGGCCGCCGCCAACGCGCAGGCCAGGGACAGCAGGGCCAGGACCGCGCCGCCGCCGACAGGCATGCCTGTCGTGTCTTCGATGGTGATGGTCAGCGCCGTGGTGTTCAGCGCCGCGCCCAGGTTCCCCGCGAGGTCAACGCCAATGATTTGAATGCTTGCCGGACCCGGCGGGTCTTTCACAGGGCCCAGCACGGTGTAAATGTAGGCGTAATCCGCCTTCCCGGCGTCCCGCAGCGCCGCGTTCCCGTTCACGGTCACTTCGGGGTCGTCGTCCAAGGCTTCGCTCGCCGTGAATGTGATGGTTACGGTGTTGTTTTTGTGCGCCTCCGCCGGAACCGCCACGATGGCGCTGAAAACCGGGTCTTCAGTGTCCAAAATAATACTGTCGGTTGCGGGGCCGGACACGTTGTTCGCCCAATCGCGGTATTGGGCATACACCGTCTTTAGGCCGTCGCCCAAGTTCAGTGTCCACGCCTTCGACGTGTCATACGGCTCCCAGCCGCTCCAGTCCGCGCCGTCGTTCGAGAAGCGCATGTCGGCAACGCCGGACCCCGCGTCCGACGCCGACAAGGCTAGAAGCACCGACGTCGTGTTTGTATAGGCTGCGCCATCGCTGATAAGGATCGAACCTGTCGGCGGCGTGACGTCCAGGGTCCAGGCCGTACCCGAAGGCCCGGGCGAAGTTTCGACGCCCGCGCCATTGCGCGCGATGGCGCTGAAACTATGTTCCAAGTATTCCGCCAAGCCCGTCACTGTAACCGTGTCCCAAACCGCCGCCGTCTGCCAGACCAGCGACGCGCCCAGCGTCCCGTCGCCCTGCACCCACTGGTCTGCCGTCGCGCAAAACAGCACATATTCCGTGTACGGCGGGTTCCCGTCGCCCGCGCCTATGGCCACGTCCAGCGTGGTTCCGGTCGGATTGTCCACCACCGGCGCGAGGGGCGTCTCGGCCAATGTCCATGCTGTGAAGTTCGGCGTCTTCGCACTGGCGCCGTGTATATTGGTCGCCGCAACCTGGAAGGCGTGTTCCGTGTTCGCCGCTAGCCCGTTGTAGGTCCAGGACTCGGCATCGGGCGGCGTGGTGACGCGTAGCGTGGTCGGTTCCGCTGCACCCGGGCCAGCCCATACCATGAACCCGTCCTCGTCGAATGAATTGTCCTGCCATGTCCAAGTAATGGTGTCCAGCCCGACGGCCGTTGCGCCGGGGTTGGACGGCGCGGCGGAAGTGAACTTGAACTGCGCGAAACCACGTCGCGCTTCACCACCAATACTAGTAAAATACCCACCTATGCATACCGTCACCCCATCTCCCGAGATCGACAGGGATTCAATCCAAGAATTGGGGTTGGGGTTCCAATTCGTGGCACTACCGGTCGTGGCATCCAGCGCGGCGGTGTAATTTCGCGACTGCCCGCCAATGCTCGTAAACAGTCCGCCAGCATAGACGGCGGTCCCAGATACCGCCAACGCAAGAACTGTGTGGCTCGCGTTAGGGTTCCAATCCGTGGCGGCACCGGTAGTAGCATCCAGCGCGGCGATGCAATTTCGCGACTGCCCGCCAATGCTCGTGAAGAGTCCGCCAGCATAGACGGTAATCTCAGAGACCGCCAAGGCAACGACCGAATCGTTCGCATTGGGGTTCCAATCCGTGGCGGCACCGGTAGTGGCATCAAGCGCGGCGATGCGGCTACGCGACTGCCCGCCGATGCTCGTGAACCACCCGCCCGCATAGACGGTGGTTCCCGAGACCGCCAACGCAAGGACATAGTTGTTCGCGTTGGGGTTCCAGCCCGAGGCAGCACCTGTTATAGTGTTTAGTGCGGCGATGTAGTTTCGCGACTGCCCGCCGATGCTCGTGAAATGCCCGCCCGCGTAGACCGTCGCGTTATCCTCGGAGACCGTCAAAGTCCTGACCGTGCTACTCGCGTTGGGGTTCCAGTCTGTCGCGCCGCCGGTCGCAGCGTCAATTGCAGCGATGCGGTTGCGCGACTGCCCGCCGATGCTCGTGAACGCTCCGCCTGCATAAACCGTGGATCCATCCCCTGAGACCGCCAAGGCAGCGACTGTGCCGGCCGCGTTGGGGTTCCAGTCCGTCGCGCTGCCGGTCGCAGCGTCGATTGCGGCGATGTAGTTTCGCGACTGCCCGCCGATGCTCTTTAACCATCCTCCCGCGTACACTGTCGCGCCATCCCCCGAGACTGCCAAGGCTTGGACCCATTCGTTTGCATTGGGATTCCAATCCTTGGCGACACCGGTGGTGGCATCAAGCGCGGCAATGTAGTTGCGCATATGTCCGCCAATACTCGTGAAATGCCCGCCCGCATACACCGTCGCGCCGTCCCCTGAAACTGCCAAACCACGGACTGTGCCACTCGCGTTGGGATTCCAGTCCATAGCGTTGCCGGTTGTGGCGTCGATCGCGGCGATGTGGTTGCGTGTCTGTCCGTCAACGCTCGTGAAGATTCCGCCCGCATAGACGGTGGTCCCCGAGACCGCCAAGGCAAAGACCAAATCGTTCGCATTGGGGTTCCAATCAGTGGCGGCACCGGTAGTGGCATCAAGCGCGGCAATGTAGTTACGCGTCTGTCCGCCAATGCTCGTGAAATCCCCGCCCGCGTACACCGTCGCGTTATCCTCGGAGACCGTCAAAGTCCTGACCGTGCTACTCGCGTTGGGGTTCCAGTCTGTCGCGCCGCCGGTCGCAGCGTCGACTGCGACGATGTGGTTGCGCGACTGTCCGTCAACGCTCGTGAAGGTTCCGCCCGCATACACCGTCGCGCCGTCCCCTGAAACTGCCAGGGCAAGGACAGCGCCACTTGCGTTAGGGTTCCAAGGCGTGGCATTGCCGGTTGTGGCGTCGATCGCGGCGATGTGGTTCCGTGTCTGTCCGTCAACGCTCGTGAAATTGCCGCCCGCGTACACCGTCGTGCCATCCGCCGAGACCGCCAAGGCATGGACTGTGCTACTCGCGTTGGGGTTCCAGTCGGCCTCTACGGTCCCGTCGGATAGAATATGGGCGATATGATTGCGCGCTACGGTGCCCACCTGCGTGAACTCTCCGCCGATATACCACCCCCCGGAACCGTCGGGAACGGCTGCATATATCTCCCAGTTGACTTTAGGATAGACTAAAACCGGCTGCCCCGTCACTGCGTCGAGTGGAATGCCACAACCGGTGAAGGGCCCCACGTAGGTGAAACTGCCACCAATATACGCGGTATCCTCAGACTGAACAATTGCGTAGACGTTGCCGTTCGTCACCCAAGTGTCCGAGTGGGGCACATCGCTCTGGGCAAACGCGCCTGGGCATAACCCCGCCGCCAGCACCGCCGCCGCGATGAGGGAGAACGTCATAATGTGGAGGCGCTTGCAAACCCTCTCGCGGTATGGGCGTCCCGCCCATGAAACACGGGCAGGATGCCCGTGCCACGATGGCTCACTGTAGGCTTTGCAAGAGACTCTGTTCTGATTCCGTTTCATGGCGTGTCTCCTATGTTTATGCTCAGTGCTGTCCAAAACAAACCAAGCGCTTTCTTCCGGATTTTCATGACATGCAT
>CAZLII010000340.1:0-5515 GCA_964559065.1 uncultured Nitrospirales bacterium
GGAAATGGAACGCCATATGACATTCATCGCCCTTTCCGAAGTAGGCTGCTGCGTCCTCCGGCCATTGGTTCGCCTCGGCAAGAAGCAGCTTGTCCTTGAAGTGTCCGTCAACGTGGGCTCTGAGCTTTTTCAGAAAATCGTGGGTCTGAGACAAATTCTCGCAGTTGGTGCCTTCTTGCTGATAGAGGTAAGGCACGGCATCCAGGCGCAGCCCGTCCACTCCCATCTCGAACCAATAATCGATGAGTTTCAAAATGGCTTTGTGAACCTGCGGACTGTCATAGTTCAGGTCGGGCTGATGGGAATAGAAACGGTGCCAGTAATAGGCCCTGGCCACGGGGTCCCATGCCCAGTTGGAGGATTCGAAATCCTGAAAAATGATCCGGGCATCCTGATATCTCTCCGGCGTGGGGCTCCAAACGTAAAAGTCCCTCCATACGGAACCCTGTTTCGCTTTTCTTGCCCGTTGAAACCAATCGTGCTGGTCCGAAGTATGGTTCAGGACCAGTTCCGTAACCACCCGAAGCCCCCGATGACGTTGCTGGTGATGCTGGGATGGCGTCGCCGCGCGGCGCGCTCCCGGCGCTGATCAACCCGGTTGTGTGATGAGCACCGGCGCGCCGACCGGGATTCTCTCGCAGGCGGCGATGACATCGTCGTTGAGCAGCCGGATGCACCCGTGCGAGGATGGCGCGCCGATGCGGGCTTCATCGTTGGTTCCGTGGATATAAATGCATCGTTCCCTGGAATCCACCGAGACGCCGTCGGCATTCTTGCCCTTGTTTTTACCCGGTTCCAGCCCTTCCAGCCAAAGCAACCGCGTCAGCACCAAGTCTTCCCCGACATCATCACCGGGCCGCCAGATTTCCTTGGTGGGAATGCGCGAGCGGAACACCTGGCCCCACGGCGCCCCCTCCCCCACTTTCTCCGCAACGCGATGCCAGCCCAGCGGCGTCTGCATGCTGCCTGCAGTCATGCCCAGTCCGGCGGCGGCGGTGGCGCAGCGCGCCTGCCACACGGCAACACCATTTTCTATCAGGTAAAGCATCTGGCGCTCTACAGAAACCCAAACGCCCGGTCCGTACCCGACATTCTCGTCCCATCCATGTTCACGCAAAAAAGCCATGTCTTCCGGAGAAAAAGGGGAATTCGCATGGGATTCTTCATGTTTTACCATGACTGGAACGCCCTCCGGTGCATGCACTTCCGCGGGAACGCCGGGCGGCAAGGTAATGCAATAGCCCTTGCCGGGGACATGCCGCGCGGTGATCCTGCCACGGGGGTGCGGCGCAGTCAAGGTGATTTCCGGCAGAGCGGCGATTTTCGCCGGGGCCACGCGCACGACATCCCATCCGGGCGTCGCGGGACCCAGCCCCATCACGTATTCCGCAATCAGATAAATGGGGCTGCTGCTCCAGGGATGGCACCAGGAGGCATTCCGTTTCTGGTCCGGTCCCCATGCCTCCATGCAGGTCGTCGCACCGTGGCGCAGCATCTCGTGCCAGGAGCGCTCGTCCGTGGAGGTGATCAGATCATACGCCAGATCAGGTTCGCCATTTGTGAAGCACGCTTCGATGACATATGCGGCGATATAGACCCCGCAGGAAAGCCGCTTGCTGCGAATGAGGTCAAGCATGGCCGCGCGGTCCGCCCCCGCGTACAGCCCAAACGCCAAGGGTATTGCGTTGGCGTGCAGCGAACTGTGGGATGACCCCGGCGCATCCACATAGCAGCCTGTGGCCGGATCGACGAGGTGCGCCGCAAAGCCCTGCGCCACGCGGTCGGCCCGCGCGTCATAGGCCGCGTCGTCCCGGCCCAGTTCCCGGCACAATGCAGCGGCGGCGCGCAACGCGCCGTAGTAAAAGGCGTTCAGGAGGGTGTTGGCCTTGTCCGCGGCATAGTCATAGTCGTAGTTGTCACGCAGGTTTGCCGGCCAATCCACTACTATCCATTTTTCCCGCATGTTTTCGATGAGGCCGGCCTCATTCTCGAAGGATGCAAAATATTTGAAAAGGCCGGGAAACACTGTATCCATCATGGCCGACGTGAACGCGCGGTCGCCGGTGAACCGGTAGTATTCCTGTAACAACAGCACCCACTGCAGCGAATATTCAGCGATTTCCTGACTGAAACTGCACGGCGCGACCCCCATCAGCCCTTCGTGAATAAAACGTGATTGCGCAAAGTCGTCCAGGCATTTTTTCGTCAACGACGGATCGCCCGTGAGCCACAGGTGCGAACGCGCGGCAATCACGGCATCGCCCAGGTATTGCCCCTTTTCCCGTGACGGGCAGTCCAGAAAGCCTCCCTGCGACCCCATCTGCACGCCGTTCCGGCAAATGGTCCATATTCCTTCCAGGAGGGCATCTGATGATCGCAGACTGCTTTTTTCAGGGGCGAACGGATGGTGACGCACATCCACCCAGACCTCCGGTTCGGCGGGCGCGTCGAGTATCTCCATATAACGAAAAGCGCGGTAGTCGTAGAACTCGACAAGGTCCTGTTCCCCCGACAAGACGGGACGCTCCTCGTAATTGCAGTTGGCGCGCATTTCATAACGCACCGATCCGTCCTCCAGCAACTCCTCGCCATGACGAACGATCAGTGCATGGCCCTCCGGACCCTTAATGCGTACGCGGGTATGCCCGACGATTTCCGTACCGAAGTCATAGAAATAGCGCCCTTCCGCCACTTTCCTTGCAATCTTCGGCTTCGCCATGCGGTGCTGCAGTGGTGGGGTGATTTGCGGCACAAAGACATGGTCCTGTCGGCCAACCAGCGGCGTCGTCCAGGAAGCGTCATCGAAACCTACCTCTCGCCATCCCTTCGGATAGCGCCGCATATCCACGTGCTCCAGAAACTGCGTCTGATAGCCGGTCGTCTCCTCACCGGGAAAGGCTTCAAGCGTATGGCAGCGCCAGGATTCATCCGTGACAAAACGCACCTGCGCGCCGTCAGGGTAGGTCACCTCCAAGGCCATCATGAATCCCGAACGGTTGTCGGCGCTGACCCACACCCGGTTGTAAAGCCCCTGATAAAAGACATGCGCGGCAAGACAATTGACGCCTTCCTCCAAAAAACTGGAGACTTCCAGCCAATAATAGGGATACGCCGTCGGATAGCCGCCTTCAGGACCCTGCACCACAAAGTCGCCGTTGACAATGAACTTGTAGTAGTCATCGCCGGTAATGGCCAGAGCCGCCTTGACGGGTTTGGCGCGCAATACGATTTCCTTCCGGAGCAACGTGTGTACGTTCGTCGGCCCGGAGAGTTTCGGCTTGGGGGCATTGGCGCGATGAGACACCTCGACAATTGGCACGCCGTCAAATACGGGGTCCCGAAGCCATTCAGCGCCTTCAAATACCCCCGCCGCAAATGTCGGCGTCATAATTGCCGCCATAAGAATACATCCCATTGTTAGTCCGATTCGCATGATTTTCTGTTCTCCTTCTCCTTGGGGCATGGTAACACGGTCCAGGATACAATGGTCAATGGCGGATTTTGTGGACGCGGCGGACAGAGGGAACAAAAAAGAACCATGTCTTATCTACAACGCTTCCCTTGTCCACTCCGTCCACTTTGTCCGTAAAGTCCACAGTTCTTCGGCGTCACCACGAATCCCGTCTTGTCTCGTTTTATCCCCGATCCCGACACACACTGGCAACGCCCCGGCCCCTTGCACTAGAATGCCGCATCCAACCAAGGAGTACCCCAAGATGTTGCGTGTTGCTGTTGTGGGCATGGGTCCCATTGGAAACATACATGCCCGGCATTATCAATCGAGTCCGCACGGCACGCTGGTCGGCGTGTGCGACATCATCCGGGAACGCGCTGACGCGGCGGCGGCGCGTTTCGGCGTCCCCGCATTTTACAGCGCCCCCGAAATGCTGAAGGCGCTTGCGCCCGACATCTGCGGGATATGTACTGGCGGAGAGGAATACGCCTCAGACCACTATGAACCGACGATGCAGGCGTTTGCGGCGGGCTGCCACGTATTGGGCGAGAAACCCATTTCCAACGATATCCGGCAGGCGCAGGAGATGGTGGACGAAGCGCGCGGGCGCGGGCTGTGTTACGGCATCAACCTGAACCACCGCTTCACGCCGCTGGCGCGCACCGCGAAACGCTGGGCCGAGGAAGGCCGACTGGGGCATCTATTGTTCATCAACATGGCGATGTGGATCATGAACCCCCGGGAATCCTCGCCATGGTTCCAGATCAAGGCGCTGCATCCGCACACTGTGGATACCATGCGTTATTTCTGCGGCGACATCCGGGCCGTACAATGCTTTGCCACAAAAGCGCCGGGACGAAAAATATGGTCCACGGCGCATTTCAACATGGAATTCGAGAACGGAGTGGTCGGCGGACTGACCGGCAGTTACGACATTGCGCGGGGCCACCCCATGGAGCGCTGCGAAGTGGCGGGTACCGCAGGGCGCTTTGTGCTGGAAGACATGTTCATGGAATTGACCCTGTATCCGGCGGACTCAATGGAAAAAACGGTGGTCACGAACACGCCTTTTGGCGATATCAGGGAAAAAACGTTCGACGACACTTTCCGGAACCGCATCCACCACTTTGTCGAGGAAGTGGCACAGGGCTGCGCGCCGGAGGCGATTGACGCATCCGGGGCGGACGGACTTGCGGCCCAGCGCGTAATCACCGCGGCCATTGAATCCGTCCAGCACCGCACGGTCGTCGAGGTGGCGTCCATCACCGGCTAATCCGGAGACGGGACGGAGCAATGCATGCAATTGCGGCAGAAGATCTGCGGGCGGCGATGCACTACGCCGCGACCACGCATGCACGGGAAATCCTCATTGAAAGCGTCGGCCTGTTCTGGATTCTGGCGGAACTGATCATTCTGTTCTTCGTGATCGCGGGACGTGATCATCTGGAAAACCGCCCTGCAAGCCCCAAGTTCCAATGGTCGCCACGATGGACCTGCCGGGCCGCAATGATGACGGCTTTTTTTCTGGCGCTGTGCGCGGCGGTCTATGGCCGGGGCTGGTTATGGCTGCCGGTTCATGCGCAAATCGTCGAGGCGGCGGAAGGCACTGTGGATATTCAGCAAGTTCAGGCCGCATTTGCGGCATCCTGTCGGCGACACCTGGCAGTATGGGCGGCATTCGTCGCAGTCTGGGTGATTCTTGAAATCCTGATCGTTTGTCACGGCTGGCGCGCTTACCGAAAACTGCGGACACTGTTGGGACTCCCGGCATCGGGACTGCGAATGTGTTCCTCGCTGCCGGTGATTTTGCTATTGTCTTGCCTCTTTGCGGCGCGCGCCTCGGCGGCGACACCGCCGGGCGGTGAGGGCCTGCTTGCCGTCCTGCAGGCTGCCTATCAGGACGATGCGGTCTATCGCAACGCAATGTACCTGTATCTCCGGCTGGCGGGCGTGGCATGGGTTGCCGTGGAATGGGTGGCCGCCGTCATCCTCTGGCGCGCCTGTCGGATGCTCACCGACGCCGCCCGGCGCAAGGAATCCAGCCATGCTGCATGACCTCAT
>CAZLII010000341.1:0-5479 GCA_964559065.1 uncultured Nitrospirales bacterium
GAAAGGTCATTGCCTGAAAATCGAGAAAGGCGCGCAGCCCCGGAACGTCGGCAGGATCCACATTCACCATGCCACGCCCATGCGCCATCATCAGCGCAGGGATATACAGGTCATTGGTGAGCGAACCCGCAGGACCCTGCCAGTCGGACAGCGCGCGCGCCGCAATCATGGCAGCGAGCAATATCAGCACAGCGACAAAGGGGATATCCCCAAAGCGCCGATATGCGCTAATGACCGGGCTGTTCATGGCGCTGTAGTCTTTCAGGCGTCTGATTTTCCGGGGTGCACGCAGCATGGCGCAATCCGGCAGTTCTTCGTATCTGTCGGACCAGTCGGACAGGTCGGACAAGTCAGACCAGTCGGACGGGGCGGACGCGTCGGACGGGTCCGATGGGGCGACGCAACGCGGCGTGTCACGTCCATCCGTGGCTATTCTCCCGACACCGGGGTCCAATAGCGGTCATAGAGCCGCCCGGTCTGGCCTTGGAGTACGCGGAGCCGGGCCACCGCAGCGTCGTCTCCGGCGGCATACTGGATCATCAAGCGGCCCTCCTCGAAGCAGAGTTCATCGTGCTGCGGGAACACTTCGCGCAGCAGATACATGGTGTATTTGACCAGCCGGAAGGGGCCGTAGGCGCGCGGCAGCGTGCCCGCCGGCGCTTCGACCGCCACCGACCGCAGGTCTTTGATCGCGGTAATGAGATCAGCCACCTCCGGCGACGGCGCGAAGCATACGGTGAAATAACGGCCAAAGGCATCGCTGCGTTCGATCCCGTGTGTGTCGCTGATGCCGCAGATTGCGATGCGCCGGCCTTTGGCCCGCTCTTCCTGATATCGGGCGACTTGGAGCGCGTTGACATCCCGCGCGTGCAGCGATTCCCAGCCGAAGCCGCTGATCAGTTCCAACGCGTCGAAAACTTCCGTTTCAAAGAAATAGTCCAGCAACGGTTCTTCCACATTGTGCCGGTTGCCCGTAATCCAGTAGGGATGGCAGAGCATGCTCAGGCCGTCGCGCTCGCGGATGCGCGCCGACGCCCACACGCACGCCGCGTAGTGAAACCTGTTCACGGCGGGCGGCGTGGGAGGAAGAGACTCCATCAGCGCCGCGACTTCTGCGCGATACGCGGTTTCGTCGTCCCGGTACAATTCCGTGATCCCGGCATTCGCCCCAAAACTGAGAATGTGGATGGGATTGTCGGGGGTATGCACTTCTTCGCCGGGATAAATGCGCAGATCAATCGGAAGACCGGCGAAAGCGTCCCGCGCCTCGATGGACCCGTCATAGAACCGGTGGTCCGACAGCGCCATGAAATCCAGTCCGGCGCGGCGGCACGCCCCCGCGACATACGGCGGCGATTCCACGCCGTCGGACCGGTTGCTGTGCATGTGGAAATCGCCCTTGTACGGGCGCAGCGCATACAAATCCGGCGCAAGCGAATACACGCGGAAATTGACCGACCGTTTCTTGTCTCCGCAGGTCTCCTCGATGATGAACATATGTTCCTGCTCGCCCTCGAACAGCGTCTTGATCCGGACCCGGCCATTCTCGGCGGTGATCGGCATCTTCGTTCCCGGCGCCCATCCTCCCCTTTGCGGCGGCGCTTCCATCGGCGCATAGGTCAGTTCATAGGTGCAATCCTCGCGGAACCGCACATGATCAAACAGCGGCACAATCTCGATTACCGATTCCTGGTCCGCTGG
This sequence comes from uncultured Nitrospirales bacterium, assembly GCA_964559065.1. Taxonomy (GTDB): domain Bacteria; phylum Hydrogenedentota; class Hydrogenedentia; order Hydrogenedentales; family CAILVY01; genus CALEDJ01. Next base: position 1,702 of record CAZLII010000341.1, read on the forward strand.
AACAATACGCGGCAATACGTCGAAATACCGGTTTTCCGGGCGGATTTGCGCCCCGCTCGGCAATTCGGGACACAGCAGCGGATTCGCCGCCGCCACGCCGCCCACGACCATGACCAAAATCACACCGATCGTCTTGAACCTTTTCATGAATACGCTCCTTTCAAGCAGTCGGTTCCTCCAACCATTTGTATTGCGCTTCAATGGAATCGTGCGGGCGATACGCGCGGACATGGTCCGCGATGCGCTCGCCAATCACTTCCACATGCTCCGGACCCGCCGCGCCCAACCCGGCCTCGGCGCTGAAACGCAGATAGCCGACCTTGGCAAAATCGAAGCCCATCAGTTCCACGCCGGCCCAGTCCGCCGCCAGCCAGTCCGCGCTTGCCACACCGACGCGGTGTTCCACGGGCGTACCGGCGGACGGCCCGTTGCCCTCCATGGCCTCGAATCCGTCCAGCACCGTAAGATGGGGGCAGCGGAGTTTCGCCAGGGAAAACAGATTGAAATGGATGCCCTCGTTCCCGCGACCGCCGTGCACCAGGGGCTTGTCATTTGTGCCGGCGTCGCGCTTGCCCCAGCGGAATCCCGCATCCTTGATGATCCCGCCCACGGCGAGATTTTTCAGGCCCAATGTGACCACCGTGCGGTCGTGCGTCTTCAGGATCGCCGATGAGATGATGTATGTGTCGGGGTCCAGCAGCATTTTGGAGTAACGCACAGCCGCCGGACGATGCCGTGCGTCAATCAGATGCGCCAGTGCATATGGCTCGGTATCGAGATCAACGAACTTCACCCCATGCGACTTTTCCAGCCTGTAATAACCGTAATTGTCGTAGCCCTCCGCCGCCGCTCCACTCGCCGGCGATTCCCCCACCACAATTTCCCCCGGATGCATCGCCTTGATGCACTCCAGAATCCCTTCCAGGCATTCCACATGCGTCGCTGCCAATTGACGGTCCACCACCACCATGTTCGGCTTGATGATGACCCGCTTCTTTCCCGCCAGTCCCGCGCGGATATCCGCTTCGATATGTTTCAGCGCCTGATACACATTGTCCGCGCGCGATGCGCCGTGCATCAGCGCTACGCGCGCGCGCGCCGTTTCCGTCCCACCCGCGATGCGATGCATCCCTCCGGTCCCCAGACCCAACACCGTCAGCCCGCTCGCAAGCCCCCAGCCCGAACGCCGCAGAAACGCGCGGCGCGAAATGTTCGCATTACCGCTACACACAGCCGGTTCCTGGGAAATCCGCCCACCTCCTTTGCAGCGCCTGTCAACCGTTTCCCCATCGCCGCCTCCCCCACAAGGCATCTTCCACTGATGCGACATGTCTGCTCCTCCTTCGACGATATGCGCACATTCCGTAGGCCGGATCACGTCCGCCGCCTTTCCAGATTACCCCGATTCCGCCCGGAAAAACCAGTTCGGCATTTATAAAATGCAGCAAGGTTCTGGAGTACAGGCTTTAGCCTGTGAGATTAAGGCGTGACGCCTGTACAAACAAAGTTCTGGAGTACAGGCTTTAGCCTGTGAGATTAAGGCGTGACGCCTGTACAAACAAAGTTCTGGAGTACAGGCTTTAGCCTGTGAGATTAAGGCGTGACGCCTGTACAAACTTCGGCACTTGCTGCTTGTGATGACAGGGTTTTCAGCAAATACCCGCGTCAGACGACCACGCTGCCACAGGGATTCTCAGGCATACCTAATCAGGCCTTTTTAGGCCCTTTGCTCCTGTTCGTTCATACCCTATCGGCTCAGTGCGGCATAGCCTTCGGGATCGAGCGCTTGGAACAGGGTCCACACGCACGTGTTCGAGTAATAGTGGATGCCCCAACTGATTTCCCCCATGTCGGGCTTGTACGACCAAGGGATGTTCCAGGGATTACGCTGGCGCAAGGCGATGTTGGCGTAACTCTCCTCGAAGAGCCTGACCGCCTCATCGGCGCGGCCCGCGAAGGCAGTCATGGCGCAAAAATTCCACACCTCCCCGATGGTGATGACGGCGGAATGCGGTGCAAAGGAGTCGTCAATGCTGCCATCGGGACGGACGCCGTTCACCGCGCCGTAGTCCGTGGCGCGGACATTCAGACGCAGCACGGCGTCTATCGTGGCCTGCAGTTTTTCTTCCGGCACGATGCGGCCCAAGCCGGCGGCGAAGGCGAACCACTGCCCGCACAGGGCGTTGGTCAGCGATGTGTCGCTGCGGCGCATGCCGGCGGGGTCGTTGTAGAGGCGGTAGTATTCGCCGGTCCAAAGCAGCCGGTCGAAGGCGCCGGCGGCGCGTTCGCGGGTTTCCCGCATCAATTCCGCGAAGGTCGCATCGCCGACGCGCAGCGCGGCGGCCTCCATGGCATGCAGCGCGGCGAGGCTGATGCCGCCCGTATAGGCGCTTGTGCCGTACCACGGCCACACGTCGTAATACTGGTTGGCGGGGAAGCCGCTGTCGCTTCCCGGCGCGTCGTTCACCAGCCCGTTGCCGTCGTTGTCCAGCGTTAAGGCGAAGCGCATCGCGCGCTGCATCGCCGGGTAGATTTCCCGCAGATAGACGTCGTCATTCCAGAGACGGGCGTTGCGCCAGCAGGTGAGCACGAATTCCGTTGAGACGATGGGTTTTTGCAGGTCCCACATTGGCGTTTTCGTGCCCATCGGCGTCCCGAAACCAAAGGCGATTTGTCCGGACTCCGCCTGCGTGCGGATGAATTCCCGCATGGTCGCCTTTTCACATTCCGGCCACAGCAGCGCCAGGGGAAAAGACCCGTTGAAGCGGCAGACAAAGGTTTCGGTGATCGGGCAGCCCGTGAAAGATTCGCTCAGGAAGAAGCGGCCGTCGTCCATCCACCATGAATTGCGCCCCAGAATGTACAGCCCGTTGATCAACGCGTCCTGCAGCATCGGCGGAATCCTGCTGCCGTAGATGCGCTCCTGCCACCGGACAATCGCCGCCTCGATGGCCCTGCCCTGCGGCAATGCGGCGTCCAGCACCCGTGCGGCGTCCGCATAGGTCGCGGCGTAGCGGTGGCGGAGCCGTTCCCCGTCGCTGGAGTCCCACTCCGGGAAATGCCACGCCAGCGCAAACAGCACGTCGGCGGATTCGCCGGGTTGCAGCATTTTCAGCGCCGAACACCACATCAGCGTCTCGTCTTTGCCGTGCTGCAATGTCCATCCCTCGCCCAGCGCGCCGATGGCGTAAGAACCTTTCGCGACCCGGCACGCAAGCCCATGCCGGGGTACTTGGGGTTGGCCGGGGTCTTCGCCAAAGAAATGGACCCTGCGCACTTCGTCCTGCATCGGGTCCCAGTCAAAGCGGATGGCCGTCTCCTTGGACAGCATCCCGGTATTCTCCACGGTGAACCGGAAGAAGGCCACTGGCATTTCGGACACCGCGTAGTCATGCGGCACCAGCGGCGCGAAGGCGCGCAGATGAACGCGGGCATCCCTGAATTGTTCGCCGAAATCCACATCGGCGCAGGGGAAATGCCCCCAGAATCGCAGCCCTTCCCGGGGGGGATGCGCCGCAAACATCGGCAATTCATCGCCGCCGATACGCAGAAGAAAACCGCAGCGCGGCCCTGCCGGCGTGGGCGACAGCCAGTTGTTCTCCAGCGTATTCGCGCCAAAGACTCCCGCCGAAGTGAATTCCACAAAACCCGTGCCCAGCGCCCCCAGCGTCACGCCTTCGGCGGCGCTGCCGCACTCATACCACACCCCGGATACCGGCGTCCCATAGCCCGGCGCATCGAAGACGGCGATTTCCGGCTGCGCATGTAACAAGAGACA
>CAZLII010000342.1:0-4681 GCA_964559065.1 uncultured Nitrospirales bacterium
CCTCGCCTTCGCCCTCGCCTTCGCCCTCGCCCTCGCCTTCGCCTTCGCCCTCGCCCTCGCCTTCGCCTTCGCCCTCGCCCTCCACGGCATCGAAACGTTTCATCACTTGCAAACCGCCTTCGCCTCTTCCCGCGACATAGAGGTGAAAGCCGTCGGGAGAGACTGCCGCCGCCGCGGCCCCGCGCAAAGCGGTGAAGCCGTCCTGGTCGTCGTAATCCGCGCCAAGAAACGTCAGCCGCCCTGTTTCGGGGCTTTTCTGGAAGGAGGCGACCGAATGCGAGAGACTCGCGGGGATATAGGCGTAAGCGCTGTCCGGCGCCCAGACGCCGGGCAGATGCCCGTTCATGCCGACCACGCCGCCGACATTATGCCGGTGCTGCTCCAGAAACAGCAGCGCGCCGGTGGAGGCGCTCCGATAGAACACATTCAGGAACGTGTTAGTGGTCGCCAGAGCAGTGCCCCCATCCGGAGAAATGATCACCCCCTGAAGCCCTCCCCACGATGCATCGGAGAGGATGGTCAGAAAAGTCAATGCCCCGTTGGCCGGGTTCCGGGAATAGATATTGATGGCGAAACTGCTCAGGGCGGTCACATAGACATGATCGCCATCCGGACTGACCGTCGCGCGCGTCGGCGTCGCCAATTGGTCCGCCCCGTCGCCGCTTTCGCGCACCTGCACAAGGCTCAGCAGCCCCGAAGCGGCGCTGCGGAAAAACACATTGACAGCGTTGGAATGCTGGGCGGTCACGTACAGGTGCGCCCCGTCCGGCGCACTCGCGATGGATGCGGGGCCTTCCAACAGATTCAGGCCGTCCTCTCCCTGGCGATAGGACCGCAGAAACGTGAGCAGGCCCGTCTCCGTGTTGCGCGAAAAAACCGTGACTGCATCGTCGAAATAGCCGGCCGCGTAGAGATGCGCCCCATCCGGCGTGATGCACAGGGAGCGGACATGTTCCAGACCGCTGATGCCGGCATCATGGTTGAAGATGCTCTGTAGAGGCGCAAGCCGACCCGACGCAAGATTGCGCGCAAACGCGATAACCGCGTTGTCGTCCTGCGACCCGGCATAGACGTGGCGGCCGTCCGGCGAGACGACTACGGCGGCGACGCCGTCCAGCCCCGGCGGCCCGCCGATGCCGTCGCGCACCTGTTCGGAAAGAATGACCTGGCCCGTGGTCAGGTTGCGCCTGAAGTGAACCACCGCGTCATCCCCCGCGCCGCACACATAAAGACTGCGCCCATCCTGGGAGCATGCCGTGGTCCAGGCCATTTTCAGGCCGCCCACGTCGCGCGCTTCAAAAAACGTGGCGAAATGCGCCAGGTCCCCGGTGTCACTGTTGCGCGAGAGCACCACGAGGGCGGCGGGATCAGCCATGCGGTCCGGGTTGCCGCCGGCGACGGTGTATTCCGCCTGCTGGCACGCCGCCAACAGGTGGTTGCCGTCCGGCGTCAACGTGATGCCCCGCACCGCGCTCATCCCCGGAACCTGCACCGCGTCGTCTTCGTAATGCAGCACGTCCCTGACATGCGTGAGCGCCCCTGTCTCCGCGTTGCGCGCATACACCACGACCGCATCCCCGTCAAAGGCGGACACGTAGACGAAACGCCCGTCGGCGGATACTGCCACCCCATAAGGCTTGAGCAGCCGGGCGGGGCCGCTGAGATACGTCGCGAACAGCGACAACTGCCCCGTCTCCGCGTCCCGCATCCACGCCGTCAGCGCCGACGCACCCATCCGCGCCACATAAACATGCTTCCCATCCGGCGACAGCGCCATGCCCGCCGCGCCCGTCACCGCAAGCGCATCCTCAAAACGCTGCACAAAATACAGTTCTCCCGAAACGATATTCCGCCCGAAGACCGCCCCGCCCTTGTCGCTCATGCTCGTTACATAGACCTGTTTCCCGTCCGGAGAAACCGCAATCCAATGGGGATCGGCCATCCCGCTCACACCCCCAAGGTTGTTCAAATACATGTCCAGGAAAAACAAGCGGCCGGTTGTCTCATCGCGTTCAAAAGCAGCCACGGACCGGCTCCGCGAACCGCACACATACACGTGCTTGTCGTCCGGAGAAACGGCGATTCCCCGCGGCCCCATCAAACCCGCCACGCCCCCCTCTCCATCCACAAGCACTTCCGTCAAGGTCAGCACACCGCTGCCGGAATGGCGGGAAAAAACCGACACCGCGTCATCTTCCTCCGCGCTGACGTACACGAACTTGTCATCGTGCGTTACCGCCGCATGCGCGCAGCCGTTCAGTCCCACCGCGTCAAAATGCGCTTCCAGCGCGTTCCAATGGCCCGAAGCCGCCATCGCGCCCGGCGTCAACCATGCCGCCAGCACCCAAACGCCGCACGTCACGATGCGGCGGGCGCAGTCCGTCCTTCCGCTTGCCCGCCGCCGACCACTTTTAGTCCCTGCCGTGTCATCATGCCTTCCCATCATGCTCACCCCTCTCCAATTCGGCCTCCCCGCAGGGAAACCGGTTTGTCCCTTCCTGCGACCCGCAATCCCGCGGGCGCGTCGCCGCAGTCCTCCCATGCGCTGCCGTCTGTACCACACAATAAGGCTAATACCTTTGCCCCGCTTTACGCAAGGAAAACTTTTCCTGAGGCATTTGCGAAATAGGTTTTTTCACTGAACAATAGGAAAATCGTTGTCGGAAACAGCAGGAGTTTTCGATCGCAGGGTCGCCGAAAATGCCCATTTTCGCAAATGCCTCTTCCCCGGCGCGTGATGATGTCGTTTACGCCTGAGACGGTCCATTCCATGCCGGACTGTTTGAGGCGTTTTCCGATGACGGATTGACATCCGGCCTGCACGACGCCGGGGGCCAATGGTTTCGTGTTGAAAAATTCAACAGAATACAGCGTCTGGTCGGAAAATTCTGCTGCTAAGAAAGTTCGTCATGCTTTGGCCGATTGAAGTGGATTCCAATGGTTCTTGGTCTCCACCCCCAATCCCCGTCCGACCCGTCCGACTGGTCCGACTGGTCCGAATCGCCGGAGTGCTGCCAAGTATGCGGCGCGGGAGCGCCGCGGTGGTGCGTTACACCGCAGGAGCGGTGTAACGAGGGACTGAAATCGGAACGGTGTATAGGGCGAAAAAGCCTGTTTTGCAAATGCCCCCATGGAATCAGCCCTTTACGAAGGCATATCGCGTAGGATATAATCACGTTAAGGGGCGGGAACAGGGCAAGATGAACGACGCCGTAATCAGCAACAGATATCGGCGGGCGCAAGGCTGCGGGTGCGACCGTGCGAGACGCAACAAGCCTTTTTTCCAAGAGGCGAATGCGTCTTCTTTTTTTTGTGGCATCGTCCGGTGCGATTTTAACCAAGCATAAAGGAACACATCATGAAACAGGGCTGGATTCATGGATTTGCGGCGGTGTGCATGGCGCTTGCAGGGGCGCTGGCCGCAGCGCCGGCATCGGCGCACGACTACCTCCTGGGCGACAACTGGGCAAACCTCCAGGAACTCGCCGCGGCGATGGAAACGATCATGGGCGAACTGATGACGCCGACGGCAGGACCCGAAGCGGGCTGCAACCTGTGGATCGGCGAATGCGATGTGCCGCCCATCTGGGCGGCGGTCTCCGGCCAGGCCGGGCCGGGCTGGATAGGTTATGACCATGGCCGCAACCCGGCCAACAATGCCACAGTCGGCACGGGCATTCTGGATGATCACCATCTGGCCCTGCTGGACGCCATCCTTGACCCGAATAGTTGCCTCGACGGATTGCATCCCGATACCGTGGACGCCGTGCGCGCCGCGTTCGCGGCCAATCTGTTGACCGTGATGGATACCGAAATGACGGTGCAGCAGGTGCGGATATCGGCGGAACTCCCCTTTCCCCTGCCCAATATAGACCAGCGCGAAGACATCACTACCGGCCAGATGAAAACCGTCAACCTCGCCGGTCTGTACACCGCGGAGTTCTTCGTGCCGCATCTCTTCAAGGATACTTACAAAGAAGATGGCGTCACCATAGACACCCGGGCGCTGCTGAGCGAAGCGCATCCGCTGCTGCGCGATGCCCTGGCGAATCTGGGCGCGGCGTACATGACCATCGGCGACACGTATGGCGTCGCCTATTTGCAGGCGTTCATGGGACGCCTCGCGTTGAGTTTCGTTGTGGAACTGCTGCCCGGCCTGTTGGCGCAACTCGGCAAAGATGCGGACAACCCCAAGGCCGATGCGGACTGGGGGATCATGCTCAACGGACTCTCCGAAGAAGCCATCAAGGCATCCCTGGACATCGGCGATGCCAAGGCCCTGTGCCCGCCCTGGGGCAACGTGCCCAATCTCGACCAGACCGTCCGCATCGAGGACATTGATATCATTGGAACCGTGGATGTGCGTGTTCGCCTGGAAGATTGGCGGCTCTGCAACACCCTCAACGGCATGGCCGGCGCATTCACATGCAGCCGTTATGCCTGCATGACGGCTTTGCTCTCCGCCACCGACGGCGGCGACCTGAACGGCGATCTCAGAAGCAATCTGGCCTCCTTCCAGCAGGCGGGCGGCGTGTTGGAAGGGTTCCTCCACCGCGAGAGCGCCTGGTTCCCCGCCGCGCTGAGTATCGCGCAGCAGCCCGAAGGCAGCGCCGGCGCGTGGAACACCAACGAATTCTCCGTTTCCGTGGGCATGGAGTACGGGGTCAATCCCGCTCATGTG
>CAZLII010000342.1:4691-5446 GCA_964559065.1 uncultured Nitrospirales bacterium
TACTTGGTTCACCGGCACAGACCCCGATGACCTCGTCCAGAACGGCATGCCATCCAACAGCAATACGGCGGTCCTGCAGGGCCTTGTTCCCGGCGTCAATTACGCCAGGGTCTTCGTGGATGTGGGCGAAATCTGCGGCACAGATGCCGTCTGGTCAGAGATGATCGAAATTGATATACGCCCCTTGGCCATCATTGAGCACCCCCCGGCTGAGATCGTTCTGGTGATTGGGGAATTCGTCTGGTTGGACGTGGTGGACGCGGAAATCTACGATTACAGCGGCCTGACCTACCAGTGGTTCCACCGTCCGGGGTTAACCGGCGAATTCCAGCCCTATGGTGATCCCACCAGCGACGGCAATCTTTTCTTCAACGGGGTGTCCTTTGATGACGCCGGCTATTATTTCTGCCGCGTCACATCCGATCTCTACGGCAATTCCGTGGATTCCACGGTGATGCAGGTCTTCGTTTCGGCATATTCCACCAAAATCTACGATGCCTGGGAGGGCGCGGGACCGCAAGGCGCGCTGATAGTCGCCGGCGCCGAGGACACGGAAATCGTCATTGACACCGACAACTTCACCCTTAGCATCACGGATGGCCCGGTCTTCATGGGCGAAGAGGAGATTGGCGTCGCCGTCTTCCGTTTTGAAGAGGTCTATGTGGACTCCGGCGCCGTGTTCGTCTTCGGATCGCGCCCGCTGTCCATTGTCTCCGCAGGCAACATGGTCTGGGCGGCGCCGCTCGTGGCGCCGC
>CAZLII010000343.1:0-5423 GCA_964559065.1 uncultured Nitrospirales bacterium
CGGCGGGAACTGGAGGAGGCCAACGACCTGAAGCGGGCCGAGTTGGTGAACGCGCAAATCGCGGAATTGGGGAAGCGGTTCCGAGAATTGAAGGTGTCCGGCGCCGCCGAGGATGAGGATACTTGGACCAGTCGCCCTTTGGTCGTGGCCTTTCTGCCGTCCGCACGGCAGGAAAGCGCGTTGTTCGAGCGGGCTGGGACGGCCGTGGCGGTGCAGCGGGAAATCGAGGCGCGGCTTCAGAGCAGCGGCCGGATGAGCGTGGTGGAACGGCAGATGCTCGACAAGTTGCTCCAGGAATTGAACCTCGGCAGTTCGGAACTGGTCGATCCCGCCACGCAGCGGCAGTTGGGACGCGTGCTCTCCGCCGGCGTGCTCGCCTTCACGGATTTCGGGCGCATCGGGTCTGATTTGCTCATGTATGTGCGCTTGGTGGACACGGAAAGCACGCAGATCGTGGGGCAGGTCACAAGCACCGTGGTTGAGCGGCAGCCGTCCGCGTGCATCCAAGCCGTTGCGGATGAACTACTGGAGAAATTGTCGAATGACCGGGAATTGCTGGGCTTGATCGCCGATGTCTCCGACCCCGAGGCCATTGTGATCAATATCGGCGCGAAGCACGGCGTGGAGGTTGGGCAGGTGTTCACCGTGCTGACTGACGGCGAACCCGTGGAAGCGGCTGGCAGAGTGATTGCCCGCCGCCAGCGCCCCGTGGCAAAACTCCGAGTCACCCTGGTGGAAGCGGACTACGCCGTCTGCGCGCCCGTGGAACTCCGCGAAGATGTGCCGCTCGCCAAAGAAATGAAGGTGCGCATCGTCAGATAGTCCCTCATTTGCCGATGCGGTCGCCCGATTCGGGTTGGCTTGGAGTGTCCCCGGCGTGCGGCGGGAAGGTGCGCCATTGTGTTTCATCGGGACGCTTGAGTTCGCAGGGGCGGTAGCGGATTTTATAGTTCATGCTGTCGCAGTCGCGGATGTAGAAGCCCATGTAGTAATATCGCAATCTCCAGCGGCGCGCGAGATCAATCTCGTAAAGCGCCGAATAGGTTCCCGGACTCCAGCGCGCGAAATCGGGGTCGAAAAAGCAGTACACGGTTGACAGCGCATCGTCCAGACGGTCCGCAATGCCGACGCAAGCGAGGCGCTCTCCTACGCGGAACTGGATTTCCATGGTGCGCCCGCCGAGACAGGAATCCACGAGAAATTCGCGGTATCGAGGCTCGTCCACTTTGCGTTCATGGTCATTGTGCTGGAACTGAAGATATCGCCTGTAAATATCCAGTTTTTCCTCACTGAAGGACGGCGCCGCAATGGACGCTTCAAAAATGCGCCGGCCCCGATTCCAGATACGCCGCTGTTCCTTGCTCATGCGGAACGTTTCCACCGGCACGCGCAGGGATTGGCATTCGTCGCAGCCCTGGCAGACGGGGCGATAGGCGTAACAGCCGCTGCGCCGGTAACCACGGTCCAGCAGCAGGCGATACATTGGGGCGGCGGCAAAGCCGTCCACAAAGCGCAGCGTGGCGACCCGGTCCGGCAGATAGGGGCAGGGTTCCGGCGCATCCGCAAGATGCATGCAGGCTTCCAGTACGCTCAACCGCTTGTCCATCGTGCGGTTCCAGGCTCCAACAATATGCGGCTGCTTCTCTCCCGCCGCTACGATTAAGCCGGAGCGCCCCAAGTCGCCATCCAGTACACGAAGGCGATGAGCAGGATGACGGAGAGGGCGAAGAAGCCGAAGCCCATCATGCCCTCACGGCTGGGCATGGGAATTTCAAAGTCCGGATGATTGATAAGTTTGCGGGGCGGCGGCGGGGTGATGCCGGGAGGCAGCATGAAAGGTTCGGGCATGTGCGGTTCGCTGGCGCGGACGGGGGTGCGCAGGCAGGCATAGACGCGGTCCAGTTTTGCGTCGGGCACACGTCGGGTAAAGAGGCTCACGAGAATGCCGGTGCTGAATCCGGCAGTAAGGTAGAAGAACATCTGCCAGGAGACCCGGAAACTGCCGGCCCAGATCATGTACTCCGGCAGGTTTTGCACTGCCCAGTTGTTGAATGGCCGGGACAGCGTGAAGAAGTAGATGGCAATGCTCACCAGCGTCGCGGCCCATGCGCCGGCGGGCGTCGCCCCCCGCCAGAAAAGCCCCAGCCAGAATGCCGCGCCCATCATCGCCTGGAGGGCGAAGAAAATCTCCAGTCCGCGCGGGACATTGGAGACGGTATAGGCGAAGATGATGGCTGTGATGACGATGGCCAGGGACGCGATGCGGCCCACCAGCACATAGTGTTTGTCGTCCCTGGCGGTAACGAAGAAGCGCCGGTAGAGGTTCTGGGTGAAGAGTCCGGAACAGGAAACCATAAAGGCGTCGCAGGAGGACATCACGGAGGCCAGCAGCGCCGCGAGAAAAATGCCCACCAGGCCCGGCATGACCGCCGGGAGCAGGTCGCGGGCGACATTGCCATAGACCAGGTCCGTCTGGGTGCCGGTCAATCCGGGATACATCACCACGGCGCACAGGCCGACGACTGTCCAGGCAATCGTGCAGAATCGTTTAAGGAGGTTGCCGCCGGCAAAGCCGACCCGTCCGTCCATTTCGTTGCGGCCTGCCGCGCAGACTCCCATGATATGCGGCTGTGTCACAATCCCGATAAGTGCGTTGATGCAGAGGATGGCGATGTGGAACGCGTTGATCTCGCCGGGCGCCACGAGGCTGAACATATGCTTGTCGGCGATGCCGGCGTGCAGCCCGGCAAAACCGCCCACGGCTTTCAGGGCAAATGGCAGCAACATGAACGAAAGAAGCACTGTCAGCATGCCTTGAATAAAATCGGTAATGATCGCCGCGCCTAACCCCCCCGCAATGCCATAAATCACAAAAAGCGTCGTCATCGCAAATATTGCGACATGTCGGCTGATCATGCCGTTGCTGATCGCTTCGATCATCGAACCTGCGCCCAACTGCACCACGCCGATGTTGACAGTCAACACAATCACGCCGACCAAAGTGTACAGCCCCGCGGTGCGCGGCCCGTACCGGGCTTCAAAGTAGTCTCCCGTGGTGAGCGCGCGCATCCGGCGGAAAACCGGCGCAATAATCCAGTAAAAGGGGGTGCAAAAGAGCCAGAGCCACTGATACCATATTCCGGACAGGCCGCTGGTGTAAGTCTTCGAGGACACCCCCACCGCATCGTTGCCGCTGGTGCCTGCGCCAAAGGAAAAGAACACCATGAACGTCTTGCCAAAACGTCTCCCCCCGATGAAAAAGTCCGCCGTATCGGATACGCGCCGCGCCGACCACAGTCCCAAGCCGGCAATGATCACAAAGTATGCGATCAGCGCCACCCAATCCCACAGAGCGATTCCTAGCATCAGCAGGGGGATTCCTTTTTCTTGAGGATTTTGACAATCAAAATGGAATCATACCCCATGCCGCCGGGCGACTTCACCCATGAAACGTCTCGATCCGCCAGACTGTCGGTCAAATGAGATACATCTTGGCCCAAAAACGCCGTGGCGCCTGCTTGAAAGCGAATGGGAATGGGAGTACCATGAGGGTGCTATTGCCAGGATGATTCAGACCAGACGGCGATAGCAACCGTTCGCATTTGCGGTTGAGCGGGATCGGCTGTCCATGCGGGGCATGAAAAACAGGCGGTTCCGGAAAATGGCTCTGTGAGTGATATGCGCCCTAAGAGTGCGCACTGCGGAGAGAAACGCAAAGCAAAGTGGGAGGTATCCAAGCCATGGCGAAAACACATCCGGTTCAAAAACTCTTGACGCTGTCGGGGGAATTCGTAACCGAACAGCAAGGCGAGTGGGACCACGAGGCGTGGGAACGTCTGCTGGCGGAAGCGGCCCAAACCGGGATGGATATGGGCGACGAGGCCAAGCGCAATCTTGGCAATATTCTGGAAGGATCAAAGTACTTCTATCACAATCTCCCCGCAAGAGCGCCGCGCAAACCCCGCGCCAAAGCGAAAAAAGACGCCTGACACAGATTGCCATCAAAGGCTCTGGCCGCGCTGGAGGCACGCTTGCCTGGCGCGGCGTGCATGTGGATAATAGGCGACGAAGTTCCGCCTGCGGCGATTTGCCGCAGGTGAATCCGGGTGTGTACATTGGCAAGGACAAGGAAAGGAGAAACAATGAAGCATATCCAAGCCGTTACAAAGCAGGCGCCGCCGCGCGCCACAGCGTCTTTCTTCTGCTTCTTTCTGGCGGTGCCCGCGGCCATTCTCGCCAAGGGCGACTCTGCGACCTATCGCGGCATCATGGAAGACAAAGGCTGCCGGTAGGATTCTCCCCAAACCAGATGAACTGGCGCCATCCGGGCTGAAATGCACGGGGTGGTGCCATGTTTTTTCATCGTGGGGCGCGCTCGACAGCGTGGCGGACCCCCGTATTCGAAAAACAAAACGGCGTCCGCCCCACCGCAAATCGCGCCTCAACGCTGTCCGACTCGTCCGACTTGCCGTCTTCCCTCTTTCGTCTCACCAGAATTGCTTGGGCAAGACGCTGATGAAGTAGTTCATGGGCCGCTCCCGTTCTGGAATGTCTACTTCGATTCCCAGGCTCTCCAAGAGAGCGCCCTCGGCGAGCCTTAAATCCACGAGGGCTTTCTCGTAGGCGATGCGCGCCTGCAACTCCATCACCTGCGCCGCTGTCAGGTCTTCCTGCACCTTAAGCAACTGCCAACTGGTGGTGACACCAAGGCGCAGGCGCTTTTCCTCGGCCACGACGTTGACTTCCTGCAGGCGCAACGTTTGGCGGTTGCTCTCCACCAGAATCTGGTTGGTAACCAGATTGCGCAGCGCGAGATGCACGTTCAACATCATGCCCAGTTCCGCCTGTTTTTCGCGTTCTTCCATTTCGCGGCGGTTCAGTTTTGCGCGGAGGTGCGCGCCGCGCGCCGCGCGGTTGCCGATGGGCACGGTGGCCTGCACGCCCAATGAATAGGCCCAGTCCTGCTGGCCGCGGACACCATACATCATCTGCCGGAAATAGTGATCACGTCCGCCGCTGGTCAGGCTGCCGATGACATTGAATTCAGGAAGCATGTCCTGTTTGGCGCGAAACTCCTCCAGTTTGGCGTTTTCCACCTGTTGTTCCACAATGGTGATTTCGGGCCTGTTCTCCAGGGCGAGCGCCACGCTTTCGTCCAGGCGGCGTTCAAATTCCTCAGGGTCCAGCAACGAGATGTCCGACAGGTTGGGACGGTCGGTGGGGGAGACCTGGGCTTTGGAGAACAGGTCGCCTTCGCGGAGGTCCAGCATTTGCTTGAGGATGTCGCCGGCGTCGGCCACGCGGGACCGCGCGGAGATGAGTTCACTCTGCCGCGAGGCGACGCCCGCCTTCGCCTGGAGCACCTCGATGTCGGCGGCGGTGCCGATTTCCCGCCGCGTTTCATTGATATGTAGCAGCCGCTC
>CAZLII010000344.1:0-5421 GCA_964559065.1 uncultured Nitrospirales bacterium
ATGTGTGCGACATAACGATACAATTTGCGTGCCCAAAATGCTCAAAGTTGTCCTGTCTGCCCAGGCAGCCCGTTCGGTTCAATCAAGCAAAGGAAAAGATCCCCCCCCGATTGCACAAAATGACGCCGCTAAACGCAGTGATGTAAACTGTCGTCGTAGAAACAGCCCACACCCGTTTCGGGCACAGGAAATATGCCATGTCGCGCAATGGAATCCCCGTGGAACCGCTCACGCCGATGCGGGTACAGGAAGCGGCGGACATTCTGGGCCTTGCATTCCAGGACGATCCTATTTGTACATATATGATTCCCGATCCCGTCCATCGCGCGGCAATGCTTCATTGGATGCATTGCCGATGGGCGGAGGTGTTGACGGACTGCGGCGGCGCGTTTATCACCGGGGGCGGCGAGGGCGTGGCGCTGTGGATACCCCCGCATGCCAAACCTGGGCTTTGGGCGTATGTTCGCCACGGGTTGTGTCTCGTCCCCTTTCGCCTGGGATGGTGCAATTTCACCCGGGCCGTGCGTGTTCACCTCGATGTGTTGCGCCGTCAGCGCGATGAAATATCAGAACCGCATTGGGTGTTGGATGTGCTGGGCGTTGCCCCGGCATTTCAGCGTCGCGGATTCGGCGGGGCTTTGCTGGAACATGTATTTCGCCTTGCGGATGCCGGCGGACATCCCTGCTACGTGATCACCCACAATGTCAAGAACATTGCGTTCTACGAGGGACACGGTTTTCGCCTCATCCGGATGAAGCACCGCCTGCCGGGCAGTCCCCCGACCTGCTCACTGCGCCGCCCGGCACAATGAGGTCATTGGTCTTGCCGGGCGCCACCGTCTCTGGCGCTTTCCTGAATCCAGAAATGGTAAAAGAACTGAATTTTTTCAATGGCATAGCCGCATTTTTCGTAAAGCCGGCACGCCGGAACGTTGTCCGCCTGGGTCACAACCTGCGCGTACGCGTAGCCATGATCAAGAAACCAGTGCTGCGCCGCGCGAACCAGTCGTATGCCGTATCCCTTGCCGCGGTGCTCCGACTGGACCGCAATCAGCCCGATGTCTCCTCTTTTTTCGGTCTCGCGCAAGGTGACCATACCAACAGCCCGACCTTGTTCCTGCACGGCAAGCACCTCCTTGGCCATTTCTTTTCTCAGTGACTGGGTAATCCAATGTCTGTAGAGTTGCTCGAATCTTTCTTTTGGAAAACGCGGGTCAACCGCAAAACGGGAGTAGTGTCCGCTCTGGATCGCCAATGTCATGAACGGGCCGGCATCCATGCTTGGGTCATAGGGGACAACATTGGGTGGCGCGGCTGACAAACACAGTTCCGCGTCTTTGAGGTCAATGAGATAGGTGGTTTTTTTGTCCACCAGGCAGCCTCCCCACGAACGGACGATCGCGTCGTCCACGGGAGCATCCGAGGGCCAATAAACCAACTGAATCCCGTTCTTGCGAAGGGTGTCGAGGGTGCTCTCAAGTTCTCCTGGAAGCATAACCGGCGGACATATTCTTGCAGTTGGAATACCGAAAAAATTGGTGTCCCACTCAAGCAATTCGAAAACCATAATATTCAGGGGAGTTCCTGTTTCACGATATAGTAGGGTTTTCGCTGCACTTCCAAGTAAATGCGATTGATGTATTCGCAGATGAATCCAAGTGCAGCAAGTTGCACGCCAGTGAAGAAAAAGAGCAGCGCGGCAATGATGACAGCCTCGCTTGGCGCCCCGCCGACAAAAAATACTGCTCCGATGCCAATGGCCATTACGAATCCTATCAGGGAGAAAAGCCAGCCGGCAAAGGCGATAAGTTGCAGGGGGGTCGCCGTAATGCTGGTCACCAGATCGAAGCCTGTTCGTATGAGAACGGGCAGGGTGTACTTGGTGCTTCCGGTCCGCCGTTCCTCGTGGTCCACCGGAATTTCGGCGATATTGCGGGTAAGCCAGCCAATATCAGCCGGCAGATAGCGCGAACGGTGCTCAAACAGGATGAGCCGGTCCACAAATTCCCTGCGGAATGCCTTCAACGAACAACCGCAGTCGTGAAGGTTGGTGCGGGTGAGACGTCCGATAAAAACATTCAACACTCGCGAGACCATTTTCCGGTGGAATGCATCCTGCCGGTTCATGCGCCAGCCGGAAACCACCTCATACCCTTCATCCAGTTTTTCGACCAGTTTGGGGATTTCTTCCGGCGGGTTCTGCAGGTCTGCATCCAATGTGACGACGATTTTTCCCCGGACCATATGAAACCCGGCATACAGCGCCGCCGTCTGGCCGAAATTGCGCGCCAATTGCATCGCCCTGACCCGCTTGTCTTTTTCTCTAAGACTCCGGAGTACTTCAAAACTGCGGTCCAAACTACCATCGTCAACCAGGATAAACTCATAGGTCCTTCCCATCTGTTCCATGGTTGCCGTCAACCGTTCGTACAGTTTTGGCAGGATTTCTTCTTCGTTGTACACAGGGATAACGATGGAAATCTGCGGGCAGTCGGAGTTCATGGACTTTCCTTTTTGATGCGGTTCACCCGTAGATTGTATCGGAGAAGGTCCGGACGCCGCAAAGCGTGGATTTGTCAAGGCGTAACGGGGTTACTCTGCCGAGGGAAATTCAAGATGAATTTCGCGCATGACGGCTTTTCGCACCTGGATTTCGGCGCCGGCATAGGATCGGGCGGTGACAGCGCGAACGAGTTCGGACATGGGACCATCATGACGCAGGCGGATGCGGCCGATGCCTTCAGAATAGAACAGCGCTATGGCCTCGTCCGTTTCCGGTATGGCACGGAGCGCCGCCAGCAATGCGTCAAAGCGTTCTTGAGAACCGGGATTGATTAAGGTGAGCAAAATGGCGTCGTCCTGTTGCGCGCCCAGTGCTGCAATCACCACTGCGACTATTGTGTCCGCAGCCAGTTTTGCCGCGGCGTCCTGAAGCGCTTGTTCGCCGCCCTCGCGGGGGTTCAGGCTGTGCACGGATGCGACGGCGCTCAAGTCATCGGTCATTTTGCCGTCAATCCCCCGGAAAACACGCAGGGTGATGACGGCGCGGTTGCGAACGACATCGGAACCGGTCGGCGCGCTTTCTGGGGCGCAGATCGCTTCGCCCACGATGAGCACATCCATGGCGATGGCCTGCGCCATGCGGCTGCATTCCTCCAGGGTTGCGGCAGGCAGGGCGACCAACTGCTTCGGCGTGGCCGGTAGACCCGGACGGGTAATGCCGCAAACGTCAATGCGTTGTCGTGCCAGGGATTCCTGCAGAACAGACGCCACGATATCTCCGCCGGAGAGCGCTTCTGATTCATTTCCGGTCTCAATGCGTTCGTTGATGACAATCAGCACACGGGGCATCGTGGGCAGCCGTGGCAGCATGATCGCGGCTAGGTCCTGGCGCAGCGGTTTTTCCAGCACATGGGCGTCTATTTCCACCCGCGTCGCGCCGTTCAACTGGTCGTGGCGCAGCAGTTCGAAGTTGCGGACATATCCTGCGGCCCTGCGAAGAATGGGTTCGAGCGGCGAGTGGTCAATGCCCGGGGCCAGGGAATGGAGCACTGACATGACTGCCTCCCTGCGGGCCTCGTCAATGGCGGCATTGCGCGCCGTTAGCCCCACGCCTGCAGCGCGCCCTTCCGTGCGCACCGTGATGATGTCCACATCCGCCGCGCAGATATGGGCGAGAGAAAGGAAAAGGAAGCCCCCCACCTGGAACGCCAGGCGCTGAAAGGCTCCCTTGCCAGAAACGTTCATGAGCAATGCGGTCAGTTGCGGCGCTGGGTGATGAGGATGAGGCGAATCAGTTGCAGAATGGCCGCTGCAGCCGCCGCCACATAGGTGAGGGCCGCTGCACTCAGCACCGCCCGCGCGCCGTCCAGTTCTTCTTCCGTCAAGTATCTGCCGTTTGCCAGGGCGAGCAATGCGCGCCGACTGGCGTTGAACTCCACGGGGAGCGTTACAATGGTGAAGGCGACCGCTGCGGCAAAGAGCCAGATGCCGGCGGTTATCAGCCACGGCACGGCGTAGCCCATGTAGCCGAGAATCAGACCGCCGAATATCAGCGGAAAGGCGAGCGTGGAGCCGATGGACGACGCCGGGTACATCAGTTGACGCAGTTGCATTGGCGCATAGTTGTCGGCATCCTGGAGGGCATGACCGACTTCATGCGCTGCGATGCCCAGAGCGGCGATGCTCCGGCCATGATAGACCCCCTCGGACAGCCGCAGGGTTTTGTCGCGGGGATCGTAATGGTCCGTCATTTCGCCGGGAATGCATTCGAGATTGACCACCTCGCTTAATGCCGCTTTGCCGCCTGCCTGCGCCACGCTCGTACTTTGGTCGCGCAGGATGAAGCGAGCCACATCCGCGCCGGTCAGGCCCGCGCGCACGCCCACTTTTGAATATTTCGCGTAAGCGCCACGCACCCTGGCCTGCGCCCAAAGGGCAAACAGGATGGCAGGGATTAACAGCAGGTCCGCCGGATGAAACATGTAGAATCCCATTGGCATCACGTTTTCACCTCCGTATTTCTTTGCGCGGAAGACCGCATGAAACATGCGCCGTTCAGCGCAGCGCCTTCTTCCATGACCAAGTTCCGCGTCTGAATATCGCCGTTAACCACGCAGCCGGCCGCGAGTTTCAACGCGCCGGGTGTGGCCATATTGCCATACACCTGACCGGCCAGAAATATTCTTTTGCCGGCGGAGCCGCCGGCATTAAGGCGGCCGGTCTTGCCAAGTTCCAATTCTTCGGCGCATTCGACCTTGCCCTCGACCAAGCCCTCAATTCGGGCGGATACGGCCCGGACATTGCCGCTGATGACACCGCTCGGCCCCAGCGCCAGACGTCCGTCCACCATCACATTCCCGGACACACGCCCCGAAATCTCCGTGTCGGTCCCGCCGGATACCGACCCCTCGACCGTCACCCCTTCCGGAATGACCATCTTTGCCTGGACGACATTTCGGGAGCGACGGATCGCGATATCGTCCGCCAGCGGCGCTGCGGATGGAGCAGCGGCGGGCAGGCGGTCCTCGCCGCGACCACTTTGCAGCGCTTCATTGAACCGCGCACCCCATCGCGCGAAAATCCCCGGTTTTTCGTCTTCTTCCCAATTTTCGGTTTGGTTTCCGTTTTTCGCCGCGTTTTTGATCACGATGTCTTCATTCTTATTCATCTTCGTGTTCGCCATAGGGTTGCATGCGCCATTGCATATACTGAGCCATCGGGAAACAGTGTACTCTGTCGGCGGGAAAATGGTCAACCATTGCCATTTGATCGAACAATTTCCAAGAGTTCTGTGATCTCAGGCGGATGGCCGTCCCAGAAATGCAGCGGCCTGCCGTCGCGCGCGTAATACAGCCGGAAAGTGTCCTTGCCGATGAGCGAAAAGTATAACAGGGGGCGGGTGCCCAGCGAATACAAAGG
>CAZLII010000345.1:0-5386 GCA_964559065.1 uncultured Nitrospirales bacterium
TCCAACGTTTCCGCATCCATGCCGCAGCCGGTGTCGCTGACCGACAACCGCACATACGGCCCTTTGTGCAGGCCCGGCCGGGACTGTACGAAATGGGCATCGGCCTGGAATGATTCAATGGAAACCTTCAACACGCCGCCGGACTCCTGCATCGCGTGATAGGCGTTGGTGCAGAGATTCATGATCACCTGGTGCATCTGGGTGGGGTCCGCAAGCACCAGGCCGGCATCCTTTTCGATGTGGGTTTTAATGTCAATGGTGGTCGGCAGCGAGGGGCGGAGCAATTTGAGCGCCTCCTTGACCACCAGCCCCAATTCCACGGGTTGACGTTCCTGTTCGCTCTGGCGGCTGAAGGTCAGGATTTGATGCACCAGTTGCCGCGCGCGCTCTGCCGCTGCGAGCACCTGGCCCAGATCGCGGTGCAAAGGACTGTCGGCGGGGAGGCTGGAGTCCGCCATTTGCGCATAGCCGATGATGGCCGACAGCACATTGTTGAAATCGTGCGCGATGCCGCCCGCGAGCGTGCCGATGGCCTCCATTTTCTGCGCCTGTCGCAGACGCCGCTCCAACGAAAGCCGATCGGATACATCCCTGCCAATAGCGACATAATTCACGACCTTTCCTTCATCATCGGCAACCGGAGAGATCGTCTGTTCCTCCTCATAGATACCCCCGTCCTTCTTCCGGTTGGTGAAGCGCCCGGTCCACACTTCGCCGCTGGAGATGGTCTCCCACAGCCGCGCATAGAAGGCCGCATCGTGTTTGCCGCTTTTGAGTATCCGGGGGGTTTGCCCGATGGCCTCCGTGCGCGAATAGCCCGTGATCCGCTCAAAAGCGGGGTTGACGTACTGAATGACGCCGGCCGGGTCCGTCACGACAATCGCCTCAGCAGCGTATTCCACCGCCATGGAAAGCCGTCTGCGCTCCGCTTCTGTCGCGCGCTCCGCGCTCTGATCGCGGAAGACCAGGGCGACGCCGATGATCGCGCCCGTTTCATCACGGACGGGCGCGCCGCTGTCGGCGATCGGGCATTCAGTTCCGTCCCTGGCGATAAGCAGCGTGTGATTCGCCAGGCCCACAATCTGCCCCTCGCGCAGCACGCGCGCCACTGGACTTTCGACCTCCGCGCGGGTGTCCTCGTTGATAATGCGGAAGACCTCTTCAAGCGGGCGTCCCAGTGCCTCCGCTTCGTTCCATCCGGTGATGCTTTCGGCGGCGGGATTCATCCGGGTGACGCGGCCGGCGGCGTCCGTCGCAATCACCCCGTCGCCGATGCCGTAGAGGGTGGCGCGGATTTCCTCCAGACGATTGCGCTCTTCCCGTTCGCTGGCATACAGCCGCTGGTACAGATGCCATTGCCGGTTGTTGAACAACAGGGCCATTGCGCCTGCGGTCAAAGCAATGCCGAGGACGACCACAAGCAGGATCATCATGCCCCGGTAGCGGCCCTCGGCGAAAATTTCGGCGGCGTCCACTTTGGCGACCAGAAACCACGGCGAATCAGGCACGGGACGGATGTCGGCCAACACCGCGACGCCCCGGTAATCCCGTCCCTCAAAGGTCCCAACCCGCCCGAGCATCGCCTGGACCGCAGGGACATCCGTCTGCGACAGCGGAATCCGAACGGACAGCGCCGGCGCATCGCTGTGGCGCAGCGGGTTCAGAAACAGCGCATCGTCCCCGTCGCGGCGCACAAGCAACGTCTCGGCGCTGCGGCTGGGCACGGGCCATGACTGAATGAGGGGATAGAGATATGCCTCAGGATCGCTGCGCAACATGAGGACAGCCACAGGGCGTTCGGCCTCGTCCAGAATCGGCGCGGCCACGTCCAGATGCACTTGATTGCAATGATGACATCTGAACATATCGCCAAATGCCGCTGCACCTGACGCAACCACTTGCACCATAAGCGCTTTCGTTTCGGGTTCCAAGTGTGTCATGCGAGGGTCCAGCGAAAAAAGAAGCCGGCCCTCCGGGTCGGCAAGAAACGCATTCTGGTAATTATGGTGCCTGCACACCATTTCCAGCCATTCAATGAAGTCGGCTTTTAATGTGTCGTTATCGGCATTCCCCATCCATTCAGCGACCGCTTTGCGTATGAAGACGCCTTTTGAATGCAGACTGACGTCCCAAAGCCGCTCCTGTCGCCATGCCGCGATCTGATCGGATTTCAATCCCGCAATCGCCTGTAACTCCGCGTACTTCTGACGTTTGACTGCCCGGTTTTCCTGCTGATAAAACCAGTATCCGCCCGCACTCACCAGTGCGGCGGCTGCGACGAAAAAACAGACCAGCGCCCAGCTCCGGTAAATTTGTCTTGCGCCTCCGAGCATGATCAGCATCCCTTCTTGAACACAGGGGAATGTGGGTATTATTTCCTTAGCAAAGCGTTGTCTGACAGTATCATCCCTGAAATATCATTGACGTGGTACGTCACCCCGCATCTTCCTCGAACGATCTTGAATTCAATCTAGTTGCCGCATGTCTGAATGGCTGCCAAAATATTGTGTCCATCGGCGGGCCATCCAACATCGAAGAAGACACACTCCAGATTTGTGTGATTTTCTTTGTCCTCCCGGTTTCCACCGATAATCCCGCAAACAACCAGTCTGTTTAAGGATACCATACCCCGGCGAAAGACGGTATAGGGGAATTCCTGATTTAATAACTGCGAAAAACCTGATAACTTGATGGGCCCCCAATTCTAGTGGCGATTTTTCTTGGGTTTTGGATGCTTTCCGAGATTCTTGGATATTCAGGAATCCTGGAGAATATCCAAGGAAGTACTTATCAATGAAACATCGTGGGCCAGGAGTGGCATTGCGAACAGGGGCATCATATCTGTCTGAGCACCCGGACCAATGGGCCGAAATCCCTTCGTAAATGGTTGCACAAATAGGTAACATTTCAGCCGACTGAAGTAATCCCTAAGTACTCCAGTTCGTAAATTCGGTAACGTATTTCTGTCCTCCGAAGGGTCTCACCTCATCATCATTGCGAGCGAGGCAGCACAACGTGCGGCTGAGTGTGGCAATCTTAAACAGATGACAAGGATTGGCGCTGATATGGAGTGCGCCGACCGAAGGTCTCCAATGTCGCATCTCTGCCGCGGTCAGGAGGAGACGGGCCACAACGACGGCGGTTTGCGTGGCAATTCCAGAAATTACATCATTCCGAGGAAATCTTTCAAGCATTATTTGTCGAGCGGGGTGAGGCCCATGCGCACGGCGTATTTGGTGAGGGCGGCGACGCTGCGCAGGCCAAGTTTTTCCATGATATGCTGGCGGTGCGTTTCAATCGTTTTGACGCTGACCCCAAGCGTGGCGGCGATTTCTTTTGTGGACAATCCTTCCGCAAGCAGTTGCAGCACTTCGCGTTCTCGGGACGTAAGCACCGCAAACGCCGGGTCCTCCGAAGAGGCAGAAGAACCCGCATGTTGCACCGCTTCTTCCACAACCAGGTCCGCAATGTCGGGGCTGAGATAGGTCTTGCCTTGCGCCGCCGCGCGGATGGCCAGCGCTAATTCCTCGAATCCGCAGTCCTTCAGCACATATCCCGATGCGCCCGCCCGCAGCATATCGGTGATAAATTCTTTTTCCATGTGCATGGACAGCGCGACCACCTTGGGGGACGATGCGCCTCGAACAATGCGACGGGTGGCCTCTATCCCGCTCAGGCCCGGCATCGCAATGTCCATAAGCACCACATCGGGCTGAAGTGTCCTGACCAGTTGCACCGTCTCTTCACCGTTTGCGGCTTCGCCGACCACCGTAAAATCCGCTTCGCGCGCCAACAGATCGCGCAGCCCTTCACGCAGCAGTCTGTGATCATCTGCCAATAGAATCTTGATAGACATGCATGACTTCCCACGACTTTTTTGGGGTCTATACTCTCACCGCGCCTTAGGCGGATGCTGAATACCAGCCGATAATGTGAGGGCGAATATTCAAAATCAGCAGTGCGCAGCAGGATTTCTGCTGACTTTGTCTGCGGAAGCATGAAATATGGCATAAACCGGATGGCCAATACAATTTCTTTTCGAGAACCTCTAACAAAATCCTCTGATGATGCTACGGTACATGCTTGAGAATGCCGGACTTAGGACATGAGACCCAACGAGGCGACCCTCCTTAGTCGGTGGCAATATCCGCGGAGCGTGTGCAGCCGCGCCCATCTTGGCGGCCTGAAGGACCTAGATCCTGACAAAACAATAAACGCGATAGCCCAACTCGCTCCAGGCCAGTTCCGGCATGGGATGGCCGGGGAAAAGCGAACGATGGACAGGTGTAAAGACTACCCGCACCCGCATCGCATCGCGACCAGACGTCCATTTGGAACCGATAACAAACTCGTCGTCGCGCAGTCTGCGGTCTGACACGATCACCTCATGCCGGGTCGCACCCAATTCTTCCGGCGGATTCGAGAAGACACAAGTATTTGCACCCGCGAGGTACCATATCCCCACGAATTGCCAATCCGGATCGCCGCTTGTATTGTCCACGTAAACCTCTGCCCGCTGGTTCGGAAACCGGTAGTCAAGCGTGCGCCGCAAAAGCACTCCGAGGTTGTCGGGGCGAAGTTGAACCGTGAATTCCGAAGTCCCCGTCGTATGCCGGCCCGTTTTCTCAAATACAGGCACAAAACCGCCCAGTTCAGCAAAATCCATCGCCAGCGCCGCGCCGCATGATGCCTCGGCATCGGTGACTGCGCTGACACCGCCATGGACTTCGGCGCGTCGCGCATCCAGCACAATCTCATCGCGTTGTCCGGGTTTTGCAGTGGCGGGCGCAGACGATTCGGGCGCAGTGTTCCAATGTGCGCTTAATACAATTTGATCAATATGGTGACGCGCCTGACGCGGTTGAAGCCGCATCCGCTGATGCCCCTCCCGCGCGAAGGTTACAGTCAGGACTGGTCCGCCTGGCGATGAACTCGACCAGCCGTACTTCGTGCCATCCTTGCCCTCCGACCATTTGCCCATGCCCTGCGGGTGCGCATATGACGCCGCCCACTTGGAGGCGCCGATATCTTCATTGAACTGGACCCATACCGTGTCGCGATCCTTGTCGCGCGACAACGCGCGCCCGCGCAGCCAGATGTGGTAGACCTTGCCAGCCGCCGCATCGAATGTAAAATCCGCATAGTCAGTCGCCTGTCGCCATGGCTGACGCAGATAAATGCGTTTGAGCCGGTCTACGCCCCATTCATAGCGACTTCGCAAGATTTCCGGTTCCGTGGCTTGTGGTGAGACGTACCCGTGTGCCGCTTCGGACTGCAAATCGCCAACGTCCAGTTCATCGGTCAGCACCAGCGAAGCGCCGGGCCGGCCATACCAGTACGTCACCGATTCGTATTCCTCCTCGCTCTGATTCACCGCCCCGTGCTC
>CAZLII010000346.1:0-1166 GCA_964559065.1 uncultured Nitrospirales bacterium
CAGGGCGTCGCCTTCCTCCGGAAACACGGCGAACGCGGCCGCTGGGTCGCGCATCGCTGCGCGGTGCAGCCCTTCATGCCGCCACCACAGCGAGGTGTCGGCGCGGTCCGTGGGAAAAGGGCCAAGGTCCAGCGGGTCTTCCACGGCGACCAGCTTGAACAGGCTGGTGCAGGGCGCGGCGGTCGCGGTAATCCAGTGGCGGCAGCCGTCCCCGCGCAGTTCCGACACCCACGAGGCGGTGGTCTGCGAAGCGGCGACCAGGCCGCCGGCGTGCATGCACGGCGCAGCCATGCCGCCGTTGATGATCGAATAGCGCGGATAGCGTGCGCCTTCGCCGTGGTCACGCAGGATGCTGAACAAGCCCTCGACGTTGCGGCATGCCTCCGCGAGCGCCGTCACGCGGCTACGCCGCGCCCGGCATGCGGACACGGCGGTGCGCAGGCGGTCCGCGTGCCGCGCCGCGAACGCAGGGATGCTCAGCCCGTTGGAGATGGCGCGCACGCCTGTCACCCGCTCGACGGCCCATTCGCGCCCCGCCGTTTCGAGGACAAATGCGCCCGTGGGGTCCGCGATCAAAAAACTGTTGTGGTAGGTGAATCGCCGGTTCTCGTGGCCGCAGCCGCCGCCCTGGCCGTACGCCTCCAGCAACGCGGTGATCACGCCGCAAGCCTCCTCCGCGCTGCGCGCCCGTTCCAGACCCAGCCGCACGAGGTCCATGCCGGTGAGTCCCGACGCTGCATAGGGTTGTCGCGTGAAGACCGCCTCGTTCCCGATTGCCACGCCGTCCTCATTCGCCCCCATCTCCGCGCCCCACATCCAGAAGGGACGACTCAGCAGCACCGCGCGCGTCTCCGCCGCCTGCGGAATGGCCATCCACGTGCAACGCAGCATCGCGCCGGGCGCATGCCGTCGCCGGGGATGCCACTCCGGCGCCTGCGCCTCATTCGGGTCCCGGTCGGAGTTCTTGGCGAAGAGCACGCGATCTTTTCCCACTATGGCTACGGTGTCGCACATTGGGCGGGATCGCCTGGTTTTTTTGGGGGGAAGACAGGAACACTATGGACGAAATGGACAGGGTGGACACGAGGGACACGAGGGACAGGGTGGACACGAGGGACAGGAGGGACAGGGTGGACAGGAGGGACAGGAGGGACAGGGTGGACAGG
>CAZLII010000346.1:1266-5385 GCA_964559065.1 uncultured Nitrospirales bacterium
GAGGGACAGGAGGGACAGGGTGGACAGGAGGGACAGGAGGGACAGGGTGGACAGGGTGGACAGGAGGGACGCTATGTGAACAGGAAAAAATGAAGTCTGACGCAATCATTGAGAAATTCGCCATGCCCACTCTGTCCACCACGTCCACCATGCCCACTCTGTCCACCACGTCCACTTCGTCCACGCTGTCCACTCCGTCCACTTCGTCCATCAATGGCCTCTCGTCATGCCACTCAAGGGCCGTCTTGGTCCAGGATTTCCCGGACGATTCTTGCCAGGCTCTTGGGCGAGAAGGGTTTTGCCAGGAAGTGGACGCTCTCGTCAATGATGCCGTGATGGGCGATGACGTTGGCGGTGTATCCGGACATATACAGGGCCTTAAGATCAGGCAGAACCTCTGACAAGCGGTCTTTCAATTCTTTGCCATTCATTTCGGGCATGACCACGTCCGTGATGAGCAGGTGAATGGGGCCTTCATGGCGGCGGGCCAAAGCCAGCGCTTCTCCGGGGGTTCTTGCCGCCAGCACAGTGTAGCCGTGCCGCGTGAGGATCGCCTTTCCAAAACCCAGAATCGCTTCCTCGTCTTCGACCAGCAACACGGTTTCCGTCCCATGCACGGGGCGATCATCGGCGATGACAGACGGCTCTTGCATGAGCGCGCGGGCGCGCGGCAGGTAGATTTTGAAAGACGTGCCTTTCCCCGGCTCGCTGTACACGTTGATGAAGCCATGGTTCTGCTTGACGATGCCGTACACCATTGCCAGCCCCAATCCCGTGCCTTTGCCGGTTTCTTTGGTGGTGAAAAACGGCTCGAAAATCCGGCCCAGGGCCTGCTTGTCCATCCCGTGGCCGTCGTCGCTCACCGCAAGCAATACATAGTCGCCCGCAGCGCACCCCGCATGGGTTTCGCAATAGGTCTCGTCCAGGGTCACGTTTTCCGTCTCGATGGTCAGATTCCCCACGCCGGTGATGGCGTCGCGCGCATTCGCCGCCAGATTGACCAGCACTTGGTCCACCTGCGCCGGGTCCATCTTCACCGTCCAGAGGTCCATTCCCGGTTTCCAGATCAACGTGATGTGCTCGCCGATGATCCGCCGCAGCATGTTGAGCGTGCCGGTGACAACATTGTTCAAGTCCAGAATGACGGGGCGAATGGTCTGCCGCCGGGAAAAGGCCAGCAGTTGCCGGGTGAGGTCCGCAGACCGGCGCGCGGCCTTCTGCACTTCCGCAATGCTTTCGCGCGCGGGATGGTCGAGGGCGAGGCTGTCCAATGCCAGGTCCGCGTAGCCCAGAATGGCTTGGAGCATGTTGTTGAAGTCATGCGCCACGCCGCCTGCCAGACGCCCCACCGACTCCATTTTCTGCGCCTGGCGGAGTTGGTCTTCCAGGATTTTCTGGAAAGTGATGTCCTCTTTCAGTCCGATAAAGTGGGTGATGTTTCCCGCATCATCGCGAATCGGTGAAATCAGCGCCCGCTCCCAATACAGCGTGCCGTCTTTTTTTTTATTGTGAAATTCTCCATGCCATTCCCGGCCCGCCTTAATGGTATCCCAGAGTTCCTGATAGTCCTCCTGCGACGTTTCGCCCGATTTCAGGATGCGCGGGTTTTGCCCCAGGACCTCATCGAGGGAATATCCCGTCAGCGCCGCAAACTGGGGATTTACATATTCGATCGCGCCTTCATAGTCGGTGATCACCACGCAGGCGGGGCTTTGTTCCACGGCGACGGACAATTTCCGCAGGGTTTCCTCCGCCCGTTTGCGCTCTGTGATGTCTTCGTACGTGCCCAGGACGCCGATAACTTCGCCCTTTGCATTGTGCAGGGGGACTTTGTTGGTGCGCAGGTGCAAACGTCTTCCATCAGGGGTGATCTCAGGCTCTTCGTATCCCAATTTCGGCTGCCCGCGCTCCATGACCACGCGATCATCAGCGAGGTACGCATCCGCCAGTTCACGCCAGCCCATGGCGTAATCGTCCTTGCCGATGAGTTCTTCCGGCGCACCGAATCCGGCATCCAGGGCAAAGGGCCGATTGCAGCCCAGATAGCGCGAATTACGGTCCTTCCAGAAGACGCGCACCGGAATGCTGTCGAGCACCAGACGGAGCATCTGCCGGGATTCCTGCAGCGCCTCCGTGCGTTCGCGGATTTGCGCTTCCAATGTCTCGCGGCGGCGCGCCAGAAATCCGACGAGCACCGCCAATATGCAGGTGATCGCCAATCCGGAGAGCGCGGTGATTCGGCTGGCGCGCAGCGGATGCAGTTCCGCATATTCCGGGCCGGGATGCGCCACCAACGCATAGGTCTTGCCGTAGGCGAAGAGCGGGGTGAGCAGGGTCAGCGCCTCCTCTTCCGCGTTCAGCAGTCGCGATTGCACCTCCGGCGTGTGGAGGTGTTGCGGGTCCGTGGATGCCAGAAAAATGGGCGGGGCGTCTTCCCGTAGTTGGAACAGGTCGAGCACCACATGAAACAGAAGGGAATCCGTGGGTTTGACCACGCGCTGGAGCAACGTCTCCGCGCGCAGCGCAGATACGACAAAACCCTCTTGGCCGTCCATCGCGTTGGGGCCGAACACCGGGCGCAGCACAAGGATGCCCAATTCATCCCCCTCTTCCTGCACGAGGGTGATCGGATCGGTGGCGGTGACAAGACCGGTGTCCATCGCCTTCTCGAGGGCCGCCAGGCGAACAGGCTCTGAACCCAAATCAAAGCCGAGGGCGGCTTCATTGCCCGCCGCCGGCTCCGCGTAGAGGACGGGATAGTAATGTTCCCGCGCGATCACGGGGATGCGGCCCGCCCGCCCATCGCGCTCCCAGAGCATAAAGTCCGTCAGTCCGTCCCGCCGGGCTTCCTCTTCAATGCGCTGCCGGTCTGCCGCCGCGACGCGGGGGACCCATCCCCACGCCTGCACGGCGGGGTCCTGGGCCAGATACTCGGCGTAAATGCGGAACTCACGGCGGTCCACATACGCGCTGGACTCGAAGAAGCGCGCCAGGCCTTCCAGTTGAATGTTGCGGATATCACGCATGGCCTCCGCGACGCTCGCGGTTTTCGCCGCTCCGAGCCGCGAGAAAGTCTGCTGGCGTTCATGCTGTTCCCTCGTATGCACTTCATAGGTGGTCATCGCGGTGATCGCCAGCCCCACGGCCGCAGCGATAGCCGCTTCCGCATTGCGCAGCAGCCAACCGCTCTGTTCCGGTGACGCAAAGCGGCCGCGCCGTCGCAACAGCGCCGCACCGCCAAGCACAATGCCTGTCAACAGCACGGTAAAACCAAGCGGAACGCATACGCCGCGCATCGCCAGCGCCCACCATCTCCCGGCGTCCACATCCATGCCGAAAACCGCCACAACGGCGCTTGTGCGCGGATTCATCAAAGGCACGGAAACGCTGACCCAGGTGCCCCATCTATCGGTGAAGGGGGGATAGGTCTCGGCGATGCCGGTGTCGAAGGCGCGATGATCATCCTCGTCGGCCTCGTCGAAAATCTGGCCCGGAGGCGATTCATCCTCCGCGCCGACCGGCTCGGAGTCCACATAAAAGAAAATCGTCCCGTCCGGCTTTCGGCCCATCAGGTAAAGAAAACGGCATTCAGGATACACAACACGGGCTTGTCGCAGTTGTTCCTTGAGGCGCCAATAGTGCGGCGAATCAAGGTCTGACTCCGTGCCGCTCAGCGCCGCCAATGTGTCCACCGGAATCGCACTCGCCGCGCTGCGGGCGTTCCGGAGCAAATCTCCGCGCATCCGCTGATCGGTCCGTTGCATGCTCCGCCACGAAAGCAGCCCCCCCCCGGCAAGCACCATCGCAAGCGCCAACACGATGCTGACGTATCCCGGTTTCCCGCCTCTGCGCTTACGCTGCATCATATTTCCCCGTTCCCGTACCCTGCATATTGCGGGTTATGATAACAAAATCTGGAAGAATACGAAAGAAGTATTTTGGTGTTCTTGTATTGAGGTTATGAAAAACATGAGAACTGGTGTCGCCATGCGTGGCGCGGTCAGAACTTGTGTGCCGTCTGTTCGGCTATCTGGAGTGCGCCGTCTGTTCGGCGCTTTGGCTGAGTTTTCCAAGCCGCCCTCCTCAAGCCAGCCAAAGCGCCGAACAGACGGCGCACTC
>CAZLII010000347.1:0-5384 GCA_964559065.1 uncultured Nitrospirales bacterium
GTCTACTTTTTCGTCAATGTAGATGCGGCATCTTGCCGCATCCTCATTTGACGTTTTGATTAAAAGATACATGCGCTTGTGCTCGAAACGCATGTCTATAAATGATTCCACGTTGCTTGGCTTTTCAGACAAAAAACATGATGCCAGCCTCTATTGCTTGCGGACTTGGGTCAACCCCCAATCGCCGGATAAGAAGCGAGTTTCTGACGTGCCACGGGCGTTTCGCCCGTGGCCGCAGTTGCGTTCATGGGCGAGACGCCCATGCCACTTTCTCACCTGTCTGGTGGGGCACGCAAACTGTTGATTTCCCTGTAATAACGGGACTTGGGACCCCACGGCAGGCTTTTACCCCGCAGTCAGGGATTTAACCAACTCCCATCATGAAGAGTATTATATGCCATTTGGCACAACGCCCTCCTTTTGGAGTGCGCAAGCCACGCTTGCGCTTTCTCTCTCATAACACCGCGACCTTCAGGTTGACAGATAACATTCAGTACTTATGTGAACAAAAAAGCAAAAGCGCAAGCAGGGCTTGCGCACTCCAAAATCCGTAAAGATTATCGGGGGGAAGGATTCCATCAGCACCATTGCGCGTCGTGCTCATCATCCACGTTTACAGTGTTCCCCTTGACCGAAGTGCTTTTGCTATACAAAGCGCTTGGCGCTGTTTGTTCGAACCAAGCCGCAGAGCAATAAGGATATTACTTCGCCTCCGGCACAAGACCATGCTTCCTTTGCTTTAAGAAAATCAGGTGTGAGCCTACAAGGACTTATGCTATTGCGGCTAGCGAAAAGTCGATTGAGAAAGGTAAGTCCGGCGGAAAATGGGTTAGCCGGACTGCTTTTCCTGTGCTGCGGATGACGCAGGCGGTGAAGTCTCCTTTTGAGGTTCAGCGGGCTTGGCCTCATCCATGAGTTTGACGAAGGTCTCCGGCATTTCGACGCCGGCGATGTTTTTCATGGTGTGGAGCATGGGCGGGAGCACGTTGGCCATGCTGCTGAGAAATGAGGCGGTACTGCTTTTATCGCGGCCATTACCGACACCGGATTCCCACACGACGACCTTGTCGAACTTGATGTTGGCGATGGCCTTGGCGGACTGCTCGGCGAGGTGGTCGAGGTGTTCGAGGATGAGCATCTGGAAGGCTTCTTTGGCGCCGCCGCAGGCGTTGACGATGTGCCGCAGGCCCTCCGCCTTCTGGTGCAGGATTTCGTATTGGCCGCGGGCTTCGGCCTCCAGTTTGGCGAAGATGGCCTTTGCCTCGCCCTCCGCTTCTATGCGGCGGCGTTCTGCTTCCGCTTCGGCCTCGACGATGGTTTTCGCCTTTTCCGCCTTGGCGGGGGCTTCGAGTTGGGCGCGGCGCTCGGCTTCGATCTTTTCCGCCTCGGCGATGGCCGCCTTGGCCAGGGCAAGGTTGCGCGCTTCCAGCACGGAGGCCTTCGCGATTTCCGTCTGGGTCTCGGCGAGTTTGAAGGCTTCAGCTTCCTTTACCTTCAGGTTGGCGGCGGAGGCGGCGATGGCGGCCTTGGACTCGTTTTCGCCTTCGATAGCGGTGGCATTGGCCGCGGCGACCTTGATACGCATGTCGCGCTCGGCCACTTTTTCGCCCTCGATGGCTTTGGCATTGGCGGCGGCCACGGTAACGCGCATGTCGCGTTCGGCCTCCTTGATTTGCGCGTCACGCTGGTAGGCGGCGTTCTGCTGTCCCACCTTTTCTTCCTTATCCAGTTCGGCGAGGCGTACCGCCTGATCCCGCTGTGCGGCCCGGATGCCGATCATCTGGCTCTTCACGGCTTCGGATACCTG
Source organism: uncultured Nitrospirales bacterium (assembly GCA_964559065.1). Classification (GTDB taxonomy): domain Bacteria; phylum Hydrogenedentota; class Hydrogenedentia; order Hydrogenedentales; family CAILVY01; genus CALEDJ01. Next base: position 1,808 of record CAZLII010000347.1, read on the forward strand.
CACTTCCTTTTCGCGCACGTTCTGGGCGACTCGGATTTCGCCGAGTTTTTCCTGTTCCGCCACATCGGCGCGCGCCTGCTGTACGGCTTCCGAGGCCGCTTTGCGTCCGATAGCATCAATGTACCCCGAATTATCGGTGATATCGGTGATGTTGACGTTGATAAGGACCAGTCCGATCTTGCGCAGTTCCGGCTCCAGTGAATTCTGAATGCTCATCAGGAAATGCTCGCGGTCGCGGTTGATTTCCTCGATGCGCATCGAGGCGATGACCTGGCGCAACTGCCCGAAGATGATGTCTTCGGCCTGTTTTTTGATCTGTTGCTGCGGCAGCCCAAGCAGACGGATGGCGGCGTTCTGCATGACGGCCAGGTCTGTGCCGATGGCCACGGTGAAGACGCTGGGCACGTTGACGCGGATGTTCTCCAGGGAAAGCGCGTCCTTCAGGGGGATGTCAATCTGGATGGGTTCCAGGCTGAGATAGGCGTAGTCTTGCAGGAGCGGGATGACAAAGGCCGCGCCGCCGTGGATGCAGCGGGCGCTGCCGCCCCCTCCCACCTTGCCGTAGATCACCATGACATTGTTGCTGGGGCAACGCTTGTAGCGGCTCGACAGGAGCAGCAGAAAGCCCGTGAACATGACCGCCGTCAATGCGGCCGTTGCGATGATCCAAGTGCTGACCATGGGAGAATCTCCTTCTTAATAAAATGCGTTCAGGCGCGCTTCACTTCAACCGTGTGATCATTGATGATGCCGGTAATGGTAACGGGGCTTCCCGTGGGGATTTCCTCCTCATCGGTGAGGGCTTCATATTCCATGATGCGCTGCTGTACGGCGACGGAAACCTTGCCCACGCCGCCGCGTTTCCCGGGAATGCGCAGATACACTGTGGCGGACTGGCCCAGGGCGTTCTCGATGCGCACGTTGCCCTCTTCTTTCAGGGAAAGGAAAAGATGGAACATCCACGCGACGATAACCATGGCCACGACACCGGCGCTCAGCGCCAACATGAACGCGCTGAAGGAGTTCAGCCCGGCGCTGGCGCCCAGGCCCCCGCCCAAGCCGAAAAAGGTGATGGCGGCGATCAGGGACCGGAAACTGACTAGGCGGAAATGCCAGGTGGAGTCGTGGGCGTCGAAATGATGATCATCGGCGACATCATCCATCCCGCCCCCGCCGTCATGCACATCTTCGCTGAAATCAACACCCCACAGCGTCAGGGCCAGTTGGATGACCAATATCACCCCGCCCGCCACCGCGCACACTGCATACAAGGTAAGCATCGTTGCACACACCCCTTGGTTGCCGCGCCGCGACCATCGCGGCCGCTTCCCTCCTTTGCCTTCCACAGAGAATACACCCATCCCGGTCCAGTTATTCAAGGCGGCCGCATTTTTGAATGCTAAGCCTCCACCCCCTCAAAGGGTTTGACGCCGCAGCCGTTTGCGCTTATACTTGAATGCGAGGGTGTTTGTCACACATGCAAGCGGCATGGCGGTGGGACAAAGCGTGAAAGGCGGAGGTGTAATGGCCGAGGAGGTTGACTGGAAGACAATGGAACAATTCCAGGAGCGCATTGACTGGGCGAGTTACTTTCCGGGGCCGCCGCGGGCGGGAGAGGTTCTGGTTTTTTTTCTTGCGGTGGTGGGATTGATATGCGCCGGGGTGCTGTTGAAACGGTATTGGGCGCGCAACAATGAGTCCGTTCCGTTTCCGGTGGCGTTGATGCTGTGGCTGGGGATGTTTGCGGTATATCTGATGATCGTATTCGCTCTCTACGAAAACGCCGCCGATATCCGCAGGACCACCGTAATCAGTTGGGGGATTGTGTTCTGGGTGATTCCCGCCACGTATTACACCTTTACCGTCGTGAATTCACTGGCAATGCGATCAGTGGACCATATTGGGCCATTCAGCGCGATCGTCGAGGACCCTTCGGAGTTCGCCGCCGCCCGTAAACTCGCCCTGCGCGGCGATATTGACGGCGCCATCAGCATGTACCGCAATTACCCCGACAACCAGGTAAATGCGCTGTTCGAGGCGGCGCGGTTGCTCAAGTCGGAGGATCGCTACATGGAGGCGGCCATGATTCTCGAAGAGATTCGGGAACGGTTCCGATCCCAGATTCGCGCTTGGGCGGAGGCCACCTACCAGTTGGCGAAAATTGAGGAGCATAACCTGAACGATCATCCCAAGGCGATTATGCTGCTTCAGGAACTGATCTACCGCGCCCCGGAATCCCGCTTCGCCCACTTGGCTTCTGCAGATATCGCCCGGCTGCAAATGACGGAATCAACCCAGCAGATAGAGCAGAGATCGGTTGACACAAGTGAACCGGCGGACCCGTTTTACAGATATAGCGACATCCGAACGCATTTCGTTCCAGAAACAGCATTGAAAACAGAGACCGAAGACGCTGATTCTGAACTATTGCCCATCCCTCCTGTTGACCCGTTCGTGGCTATGAGACAGGAAGCGGCGGCCACCCCTTCTGCACAACGCGCGAGGTCAAACGCTGCGGAGACAAAATCCGACACAACGCGCAAAACGCCGAAAGGCGCTCCGAAAACGAAGCGTACGGCCGCAAAGAGAAAGGCGTCGCATCGAAAACGGCCTGCCAAATGAATTCCGATGCAGTTTCTCCCATTCATCCTCTTGTGGAGGCCGCGGCGCGCCTGGTGGAAGAGACAAAAGACCTCCGGTTCGGACCGCCAATTTCGCATGTCTACCATCCGCTCGTTTATGCTTGGGAACCCCACCGCGTTTACCTGGAGCGATTCGGCGGCGCCCCGAAGGACATTCTCCTGGTCGGCATGAACCCCGGTCCATATGGCATGGCACAGACCGGCATCCCCTTCGGCGACGTCACCATGGTGCGGGAATGGATGGGCATTGAAGTCCCTGTGGGACGCCCCGAGAATGAACATCCCCGCCGGCCCGTGCTGGGTTTCGCGTGCCCACGCGGCGAAGTGAGCGGCACGCGTCTTTGGGGGTGGGCGCGGCAACGCTACGGCGAACCAGCGCAATTTTTTGCCCGGTTTTTCGTGTACAATTACTGCCCCTCGTGCTTCATGGAGAACAGCGGACGCAACCTCACGCCCGACAAACTTCCAGCGCGGGAACGCGAACCGCTGTTTGCCGCGTGCAACCGCGCACTGCGCGCGGTCGTTGCCCATTTCAGGCCCCGTTTTGTCATTGGCGTGGGCCATTTCGCCGAATCGCGCGTCCGCGCCGCATTGACCGACTATCGCGGAACCATCGGACGCATCGCCCACCCCAGCCCGGCCAGTCCCGCCGCCAACCGAAATTGGGCGGCCATTGCGGAAGAGGCTTTTCGCGCCTGTGGGGTTGAACTGTGACTTAGGCAAGGACAGCAAGGACAACAAGCACAGCAGGGACAGCAGGGACAGCGGGGACGCTTGATGCAAAGAACAAACGTATGGTTAAGTTCAACATTCTTGTCGGACTTGACAGTTCCGGGAACCTTTCCCGATTGTTGGGGTATGAAAAGGGAATGAAAATGTTGTTTCCAAGCGAACATAGAAGAAGGCGGCGGCTTGCCGTCGCGATGGGCGTTGTA
>CAZLII010000348.1:0-5382 GCA_964559065.1 uncultured Nitrospirales bacterium
CGCTTCTGGACCCATCCGCCCTGGGAAGGACAAGGCCAGGCCGCGCCCGCCATGGCCTGGCACGATTTCAACAATAAAACGATTCTCGGAACGGTTCCGGTCGAGGAGGATGGTTCCGCCTATTTCGCCGCGCCCTCAGACACCTTCGTCTATTTCCAGTTGCTCGATGAGAAGGGCATGATGATTCAGTCCATGCGCAGCGGCACGATGGTGCAGTCGGGCGAACAACAGGGTTGCGCAGGGTGCCACGAAGACCGCCGAAGCGCCCCGCCCATGACGCCCGGTGGCATGCCTGCGGCGTTGCTTCGCCTCCCCAGCCACCTCGAAGGCTGGTACGGCCCACCGCGCACCTTCAGTTACCTGCGCGAAGTGCAGCCGGTCTTTGACCGGCATTGTGTCCGCTGCCACGACTACGGCGAAGACGCGGGCGACAAATTGAATCTGGCGGGCGATCTTGATCTGGTCTTCAATACCTCCTACAACGAACTCTGGCGCAAGAAGATCATCAACGCCATCGGCGCAGGCCCGGCCCAGATTCAACAACCCTATACATGGGGTTCGCATGCGAGCAAACTGCTGGAAGTGATTGGCCGACCACACCATGATATCGCGCTGGACCAGGAAAGTCTTGACCGAATCGTGACATGGGTTGATATCAACGCGCCGTTTTACGCGGAATATGCGTCGGCCTATCCCGACAACCTGGCGGGGCGTTCGCCCTTGGATAACGCACAAATCGCGCGATTGAACGCCTTGACGGGCGTGCCGTTTGCGGAACTTATGGCCTTTAACAAAAATAAAGGGTCACAAATCACCTTCAATCGCCCGGAACTCAGTCCATGTCTTGCGGGGCTGCGCGCCGGGAATCCGCGAGGCTACACGGAGGCGCTGGCGATTATCCGTGCGGGGCGCGAAATGTTGCAGCAGCGGCCGCCCGCGGGAATGGATGGTTTTGATCTGTGCGCGGTGGACCGGCAGCGGCAGGCCAAATACCTGTCACGCCTGGAAATCGAACGAATGAACCGCAACGCGATTCACACGGGTGTAAAAGTGTACGATAGTCCCTGAGCCAATTGGGAAACAGAAGGGAAGGCATATGCGACGGGAATGTGCAGGAGTGAAAATTTCACGCGGGACGGCCGCCATAATCGGCATCATTGCCTCGTGCTTTGTCGTTGCTGCGGCGCATGGCGCGGAAGTGATTTACCGTTCGCCCCTGGCGATGGTCGCGGACAGCGATGGGCGAACGCTGTATGTCGCGGAATACACCGCCAACAGCGTCGCCGTGGTGGATACGGCGAAGGGCGCGGTCGCGCGCCGCATCGCCTTGCCCGAAGCGCCGGGCGGACTCGCCCTGTCGCCGGACGGAAAGACTTTGTACGTAACAAACGCCGTCCCGGCGGGACTCGTGCGGTTCATCAATACGGCCACCGGCGAGGAACAGGCCTCGGTGTCCGTGGGGCACACGCCGATGGCGGTAGCGCTGCACCCGAACGGTTCCACGCTGTACGTCGGCAACCGCTTCAACAGTGACATCTCAGTGGTGGATGTGGCGACACGGGAAGAGATGGCGCGCATCCCGGCGGTGCGTGAACCCGTCGCCTTGGCCCTGACCTCCGACGGCGCGTTGCTCTTTGTTGCCAACCTGTTGCCGGACGGCCCCGCCGATGGCGCATACACCGCCGCCACAGTGTCCATCATCGCCACAGCATCCAACAGCGTGGCGGCAACCGTGCCGCTGCCCAACGGCAGCACCGGCGTGCGCGGGATTTGCGTGTCGCCCGACGGCCGCTATGCCTATGCGACGCATATTCTGGCCCGTTATCAACTGCCGACCACCCAACTCGAACGCGGATGGATGAACACCAACGCCGTGACCATCATCAACGCGGCGACGAAAACGCATGTGAACACCGTCCTGCTGGATGACGTGGATGCAGGCGCGGCCAACCCCTGGGGTGTTGCGTGCACGCCGGACGGGCGATTCCTCTGCGTCACGCACGCGGGCACACACGAGATCAGCATCATTGACCGCGTGGCGCTGCATGAGAAACTGGACCGTGTGGCGGCTGGCGAGCGTGTCTCGGAAGTCTCTAAAAGCCCCGATGACGTGCCCAACGACCTGAGTTTCCTCGTGGACATCCGTCGCCGCATCCGCCTGGCCGGAAACGGACCGCGCAGCGTGGTCCTGACAGGAAACGTTGCGTATGCGGGCGAATACTTCACGGACAGCATCAGCGTATTGGAACTCCCCGTCGAGGGCCGGCCACAACTCCACAGCATCGCGCTGGCCGGCGACACGCCGATGACGCAGGAACGCGACGGCGCGCGTTTCTTCAACGACGCCGCCCTGTGCTTTCAGCAATGGCAGAGTTGCGCCAGTTGCCATCCCGACGACCGCGTGGACGCCCTGAACTGGGACCTGCTGAACGACGGCATCGGCAATCCCAAGAACACCAAGAGCATGCTGCTCGCCCACGAAACGCCGCCCGCCATGAGTCTGGGTATCCGAGAAACCGCCGAAACGGCCGTGCGCGCCGGCATCCGGCACATCCAGTTCGCCGTGCGCCCCGAATCCGACGCCGAAGCCATTGACGCCTACCTCAAGAGCCTCAAGCCCGTCCCCAGCCCATACCTGCAAAACGGCCAACTCAGCCCGGCGGCCCTGCGCGGGAAAGCCATATTCGAACGCGCGGGCTGCGCCGAATGCCACCCGGCGCCGCTATACACCAATTTGCAGCACTACGACGTCGGCACCGGGTCCGGCATGGATACAGGAAAACCCTTTGATACGCCCACCCTTGTCGAAGTCTGGCGCACCGCGCCCTATCTGCACGACGGCCGCGCCGCGACCATGTTGGATGTATTCAAGAAACACAACAACGACGACAAACACGGAAACACCTCCGGCCTGACCGACGAGGAATTGGCCGATCTCGTTGAATTTGTGCTTTCTCTATGAAGGAACTGTCTCAATACATCAAGAACGACTCACCAAAGGAGGATGAGTCATGTCCGATGACGCAAGAGATATCGAGACTCCGAAAAAGAGCGGCATAGCCTCACGGCCAGATACCGGTCAGGTTCTTTGTCGGTTGGTCCCGGGACTCGGGGGATATTATGCGTAATGGAGCGGTGTTCTATCCCAACTGGTGGCTTCCCAAGAGTGCTCGTTTACAGGAGATTTCGCTTACCGAAATTAGAGAGAAGATTTCTGTCCAATAGGATTGCGTTGGTCTTAATTACGTTGGTTTTGCATGCGCACCCCGGAGGGGTGCAGGGGAAGAGGTATGTTGTTCACGCTTTAGCGTGCCATTGTCCTGCACCCCTCCGGAGTGCGCGGAGGAGGGGATGGCCTGTTTTTACGATAGATTCGAAATGCACTGTTTTGTTCTGCAGCGATCAGAAATGGCATTGTGGCAGGGCAAAAAAGCACCATGACGAAGGGACGGGAGCAGTAATGAATTACGATAATGGCGCGGCGTCGCGCGCGTTGGAGCAGTATGCAAATCAGGGGATGCAAATCATTCCAGTGGGATGCGACGATGTAACGGAGTATTGCGTCACCGCGCGGGCGGCATTGGACGATTCATTCGATGCCCTGTGTGCGCGTCTGGCGGAAGCGCTGCGCGACCTCGGTGCGCAGGCGGCATCTCTGGAAGTTTTCGGCTTTCCCGGCGCGGATGTCTCCGCGCTGCACAGCGCCTTCGGCGACATCACGTTTCCGGTGACCTGGGTGGAGGAGGGCTGCGATCAGGCGTCGCCGCTGCGCGGCATCCAGGCGTGGGCGGTGGCGGGTCCCCGCGTGGAACCCGTGGTCATGGATGGCCGCATCGTGGGTTGTGTTTTTGACAGCGATGGCGTTCGTTTCTGCCGCCTGGGCGGGCTTGTTCCGCAAGACATTTCGAAGTCACGGACCGACCAGGCACAGGCAGTCTTTGAGACAATGATGAATGCCCTGGACGTTGCGGGGATGGATTTTGGTCACGTCCTGCGCACGTGGTTCTACAATGACGCGATGCTCGAATGGTATGACGAATTCAACGCGGTGCGGACGGCGTTCTTCCAGGAACTCGGCGTGTTTGACGGGCTGGTGCCCGCGAGCACCGGCATCGGCGGGCGCAATGCCGCCGGGGCCGCGCTGACCGCCGGATTGGTTGCGGCCAAGGCCGACCATATCCCCATTGCCGCCGTGGAAGTTGCCTCTCCCATGCAATGCCCCGCCACTGACTATGGCAGTTCCTTCAGCCGCGCCGTGGAAGTCCAGACCGCGCGCCACCGCCGGCTCTTTGTCTCCGGTACGGCCAGCATCGCTCCCGACGGCGCGAGCGTACACATCGGCGACACCGAGGCCCAGGCCGCCCTGACCATGCAGGTGGTCCAGGCCATCCTCGAATCACGCGGCATGCACTGGCGCGATGTGGCGCGTTTTATCGCCTACTTCAAGAACCCGCAAGATGCGGGCGTGTTTGAACGCGTTTGCGCCGCCCAGGGCATTCCCGCCCTGCCTGTGCTCTTCGCCAACACCGACATCTGCCGCCATGATCTGCTGTTCGAGGTCGAACTCGACGCGGTGGCCCCCTTGGCGCAGGACTGAGTCGTTCCTTCAAAGGCGGATGCGCGGCGTCTGGCCGGCTACAGCACCGCAATCCTTTTGGAACGCAGATAGGCTTTGAGTTCCGGGATGTCAATCAGGTGGAAATGAAATACGGAGGCGGCCAATAGAATGTTCGCGCCCGCCTGCACCGCTTGGTAGAAATGCTCGAGGGTCCCCGCGCCGCCCGATGCGACCACCGGCACGGAGACGACCTCCGAGATTTTCCGGATAATGGGCAGGTCATAGCCGGTTCGCGCGCCGTCGCCCGCCTTGCTGGTGGGCAGGATGCAGCCCGCGCCGCAGTCCGCCATCTTTTGCGCAAACGCAACGGCATCGCTGCCCGTGGCGGTGCGCCCGCCGTCAATATAGACCTCATAGCCGGACGGCATCGTGGGATTCCGGTCCACGTCTATGGCGACTGTCACCCGCTCGGACCCGAATTGGGCGACCATGTCGCTGATCAGGTCTGGATTGCGGAATGCGGCGCTGCTCACCGAGACCTTGTCCGCCCCTGCGTCGAGCACGGTCTCCGCAATGTCCATGCGCGATATGCCGCCGCCCACCGTGAACGGGATGGTGCTTGCCGCCGCCACGCGGCGCACGACGTCCAGCATGGTCGGGCGGTTCTCCACCGTCGCCGTGATGTCCAGCAACGCGAGTTCATCCGCGCCCGCCGCGCAATAGGCTGTTGCGCATTCCACGGGGTCGCCCGCGTCGCGGATGTCCACAAAATGCACGCCCTTCACCACCCGCCCCTGCTGCATGTCCAGGCACGGCATGATGCG
>CAZLII010000349.1:0-5376 GCA_964559065.1 uncultured Nitrospirales bacterium
ACTTGATCCTACACCGGCAGGAACGGCACTTTCAAGCAGCGGATTGTGTTCCCGGCATTACGGTGTTATGCGTAGGCGACCTGGAGAGCAATCAGGCGGGCGTCGGCGTCAAAGGTGTCCTGTGCGTTGCTGCCGAGGCGGCGCAGATAAACGGTGAGCAGGTTGCCGCTCGCGGCGCCGGTGGGCGTCATGGAGAAAGCGCAGGCGTGGAGGCGGTTCGCGCCGAGGAATGTGTCCACAACGCCGGCGCTTGCCACATCCAGCGCGAGGTTTTCGTTATCCGCAAAGACGCCCGCGTTGATGATCCAGCGCACGTCGCCGGCGCTTCCAGCGGTGGCGGTCCAGTACAGGGTGAACTTGATCGCGCTGCCGTCGTACTGGGCGGGAAGCGCGATCACGCAGCACGCGCCCTGGTCCACGCCGGGGTTGAAGTCCATCACCGGCAGGTACACGCGCCCGCCCAGCAGCGTAATTGTGACGACGCTTGCGGCGGTGATGTTGCGAATCTCCGAGGCGGGGACAAAGGCGTTCCAACTTTTGTTTGCGCCGGCCACGGCCAGCGCGCCGCCGACCGTCAGGTCGCCGTCGAGCGCGATGTTTCCCTGCTTGTCCACGTCCACGCCGCCGTCGGGCGTGGACTGGTAGCCGCCGCCGATGCGGAGTTCTTCGAGGTAGCGGGGCGACAGTCCCATATTTGGCAGTGCCATGATCGGTTTTCCTTTCTTTTTGGCGTGAAACAGCCCGGTGGGAGCGGAGGCGGCCATGCTGGGCACTCGGGCAAGCGTTCCTCCCTTTTGTGGGTGTATGGTCATTGATTCTTGGTGGAAATACACTGAAAAAAGCCATATCCCCCCATAAGATGGGGCATTTGTTGCAGTTTTTAGGGAACTTTTTTTGCGCGCGGGGGATTTTGCGGTTGACAGGCGTTTTGATGCCGTGCTATATTGCGGCTTGGGGGGAACGGGCGGATAAGCCCCGCTTCCTTTCGTGCGGCGGCACAACTTTGCGGAAGAGGGTATGCCGAGCAGTCAACGCAACATATTTGGGTTCATTCCTTCAGCATCATTCTGGAGCGCGCCAGTATGACGAGATGGACGGTTATGCTGATTCCCCATGATTTGGGGGAAACCCATACGTTCACGATGTCGAGTTGGTCATTCTGGGGGGTGGTGGCGGTATTGGCGGCGCTGACTTTTTCTACCGCTTTTTTCTTCGAACGACACAGCGCAGTAGCGGAGCGGGCCGCCGCATTGCACGAAATCAACCGGGCGCTGGAGTTGGAGAATGCGCGCGTGCCGGAGATGCCGGCCCCCAGCGGCATCAGCGAGGAGGAGGTGCGTGCCATTGAAGCGCGGCTGCGCGCGCAATATGACGCAAACATTGCGGCGATCACGGCGAAACTGAGCGAATTGTATGAAATAGAAAGCAAGGCGCGGAGCATCACGGGGCTTTCTTCGCGTTCGGACCGGGCGGCAGTCGCGCCGCGCGCGCAGGGGGGCGGCAAGGGCGGGCCGCCGGGGACATCGGTGGCGCTGGCCTATAATCGTCTGGACGATACGACCCGTCCGCCGAACATCATTTATGGGATGGCGCGTCCGTCGGCGGATTTGATTCTCCAGGAGATCAACCTGCGTACGCAGAGTTTCCGGGAATTGGTCGGGGAGATGGAGGCGGAGATTGATCGGATTGAGCGGATGCCGTCCATCTGGCCGCTGGCGCGCCGCGCGGGGCGGATCACTTCGACTTTCGGTTACCGGCGCGATCCGTTTAATTACCGTGTGCGGCTGCACAACGCGGTGGACATTTCCGCGCCGCGCGGGACACAGGTGCGCGCCACCGCGAAAGGGGTGGTGGCGGAGGCCGCCTATGATCCGTACTTGGGCTATGTGGTGCGGATCAGGCACGGCAACGGCTATGAAACGCTTTACGCCCATCTCTCTAAGATGATGGTGAAACCGGGCGATGCGGTGAACCGGGAGGAGGTTATCGGGCTGGTGGGCAGCACGGGACGGAGCACGGGACCGCATCTGCATTATGAAGTGCATCGGAACGGCAAGCCGGTCGACCCGGAAAAGTACATGACGAAATGACCGCCCATGCTTGACGCACGCAAAGCCAAGAATCCCGTTGAGGGAAAGGTGACCAGCATCATCGGCCCGGGCACGCTGATCAAGGGCGATATCGTGTCCAAAGGCGCGATTCGCATCGAAGGCGCCGTTTCCGGCCGGGTGCAATGCGAAGACGCGATCGTGGTGCAGGAATCGGGGCGCATCCGCGCGGAACTGCTGGGGCGGCAGGTGATCATCAGCGGCGAGGTGGAGGGTAACGTTTCGGCGCATGAGCGCATCGAGATCAGCGCGGGCGGCAAGGTGGTGGGCGACATCTGCGCGCCGCGCATCAGTTTTTCCGGCGAAGTTTTCGAGGGGCGCTGCACGATGAAGGCGCCCGGACAGCCCAAGGCCGCCGCCGGCGCGAGCGCGCCGCAGGCGACCGCGCCATCCTCCCCTGCGCCGGAGGCCCGCAAACCCACCCTGCCCGAAGGCTGACGCAGAGGCCCGCATTTGTCATTCGTTGAGATTCCAAAGGGTGCGCGCGTGCTTGTCGCGATGAGCGGGGGCGTGGACAGCGCCGTCGCGGCGGCGATGCTTTCCGAAGCGGGCTATGAGTGCATCGGGGTGACGCTGCGTTTGGTGCCGGACCATCCTGGGCGGAGCCTCTTTGAGCCGTGTTGCGGGTTGGAGGCGGTGGAGGACGCGCGGCGCGTCTGTGATCAGTTGGGCATTCCGCACGAAGTCTTGCACGCGGTGGCGCATTTCGACGAAACCATCATTGCGCCCTTCGTCCGCGCATACCAGGCGGGCCGCACGCCGAATCCCTGCGTGTGGTGCAACCGCCGGATCAAATTCGGAACCCTCTATGAACGCGCGGACGTCTTGGGGGCGGAATATGTGGCGATGGGCCATTTCGCGCGGCGGGAACGCCGGAAGGGGCGCTACGCGCTGCGGCGCGCAGTTCATCGCGACAAGGACCAGAGTTACGTGCTGGCGGCCCTGGAACAGGAACAACTCCGGCGCGCGGTGTTCCCGCTGGGGCTGTGCAGTAAAGATGACGTGCGGGCGTATGCCGCGAAGCGGCGTCTCATTGTCGCCGCGCGCCGGGAAAGCCAGGAAATCTGCTTCGTGCCCGACCGCAATTATGCGGGGTTCATCGAGCAACGGGAAGGAGCAGCCGCGCCGGGGCCGATCCTGGACCTCTCCGGAAAAATCCTTGGCGCGCATCGCGGGCTGATCCATTACACCATCGGACAGCGGCGTGGCCTGGGTATTGCAGCCGAAAGGCCGTATTACGTTGTCCGCCTTGATCCCGAACGCAACGCCGTCATCGTGGGCCATGACGAGGAATGTCTCTGTGCGTCGTTCACTGTGGGACAGATTACATGGGGGGCTTTGCCGCCGCAGCGCGATCCGCTGTCGTGCCGCGTGCAAATTCGGTCGCGCCATGAGGCCGCCCCGGCCGTGCTCCATCCCGGCGATCCTGAAAGCCGGGTGCGGCTGTTGGCCCCACAACGATCGGTCACGCCTGGTCAGTGGGCGGTGTTTTACGATGAACAGGATTATGTGCTGGCGGCGGCGATGATTACCGGATTCACCCCGGAAACCGTCTGTCCGAACCCCGCATAAACGCGAAGCGCGGCCCATTCGGACCGCGCCGTGTGTTTCAATATTCCGTTTATACGTAAACCTCCTGGGCGCCCAGTCGTTGCGCGAATTCCTCATAGCCCATGCTCTCCGCCATCTCGAGCGGTGTCAGGCCATCCAGCGACTCATTGCGGATTTTCCCGTCGGCCCCATGCCGGAGCAGCAGGGCCGCCATTTCGACATTGCCCGCCAGACAGGCCCAATGCAGCGGCGTCATGCCTTCATTGCTCATGGCGTTGACATCACTGTGATCGAGCAGCGCGGCAGCGGTCTCCCGATGTCTCTGACGGATAGCCTTATGCAATGGCGTCTCCCCCTGGTAGTCGCGCCCCATCGCATCGCCGCCGAGACGTAACAGCGTACGCACGGCCTCGGTAAGACCGAGCGAGGCGGCGCGATGCAACGGGGTGGACCCTTTCAGGCTTTCCGAATGGTCGGCGCGCTCCTGCCGCAGCATCATTTCCGGAATGGCCATGTGGGCGCTGTCAAACGCCCTGTCCAGCGGCGTGCGCCCTTGGCCATCCATCGTATGCAACCATTCATTCATTGGTCTTTATCTCCATTATCACTGGCCACCTTGTAGAACCTATACGATTGAGAGCAAATGCTATGCCAACAACATCACGCCGTATCGAATTATTTCAAGCCAGGCAAATATTTGCAAATAAATGACTTATAAAAGACGTTTCAATCCGCCGTTTTTGTCGGCCCCGCTATGGTTTCGGCATTTCCGGACGTTTTTGTCACATTGACGAAAATCCGGCAGCGCAACGACGCGCACTTTCATATGTCCGACCGTGTTCTCCATGGCGATATACTACCATAAAGAGTGTTGCGGAGGTCTTTGGATGAAAGCAGGTGACGCGAAGCCGCCCACCCGATCACCTGTTCCGAGCGCCCTGCTGGATGCCGCACATTTTTGTGCAAAGACTCCCACGAGCGACAGGGAGGAAATGGGAGCGGTTTCATTCTTGAATCAATTGGATGCAAGCGTTAGCATAGCCCCAGTGTAATGCAGTCGCCTGGCCCGTCGCCGGAGAGACGGAGGCAGTGGGCCGCGTGGGCGGCTGACAGCACCGGGATGCAGGTGCGCACAGCGCGGGGAATCACCGGCATGGCGATAGAGGTGGAAAAGACATCGTTGGAAGGGGTCTTGGTGATTCACTCGGAACTTTTCCGGGACAATCGCGGATTCTTCTGCGAATTGTATTCGCAGCGGGCCTATCGGGAGGCGGGGCTGGATGCGGTCTTCGTGCAGGATAATCTGAGCGAATCGGCGCGGGGCGTGCTGCGGGGCATGCATTTTCAGGTCTTGCCGGAGGGGATGGGCAAACTGGTGCGCTGCCTGCGGGGGGAGGTGTTTGACGTGGCGGTGGACTTGCGCCGTGGCTCCCCCACCTACGGCCGCTGGGCGGGCCGTGAACTGAGCGAAGCCAACGGCCTCGCTTTGTGGATTCCCGTCGGCTTCGCGCACGGGTTCCTTTCGCTGAGCGACCGTGCGCTCGTGCACTACAAGTGCACCAATTTCTACGCGCCGCATGCCGAGCGCGCGCTCTCCTATCGCTGTCCGAAGGCCGGCATCGTCTGGCCGGAACCGCCCGCAGTCGTCTCCCCCAAAGACGCCGCTGCGCCCGGTCTCGACGACTGTGACCACAATTTCACCTACCCGATATGAGAG
>CAZLII010000350.1:0-5354 GCA_964559065.1 uncultured Nitrospirales bacterium
AAACATCTGCGCGAAGCGCACAGATGTCGCGTTCAAAGGGCCTATTGACGGAAATTACGAAATACGCTATTCTGGGCGCATGGGAGCGTTGTCATCAGGCGGGCGAATTGATGCAATGATGGGACAGGGAAATCATGCGACACAGAGGTTTTACATTAATTGAATTACTGGTTGTCATCGCCATCATCGGCATTCTCGCGGCGATTTTGTTGCCGGCGCTGGCGCGGGCGCGCGAAGCGGCGCGGCGTTCGAGTTGCCAGAACAACCTGAAGCAATGGGGCCTGGTGTACAAGATGTATGCGAACGAGGCGCCGGGCGGACGCTGGCCGCCGCTTGCCTCGTGGCCGTACATCGCCATGGCGCCGCGCCCCGAGGCGGTGTATCCGGAGTATCTGACCGATCCCGCCGTCATCATCTGTCCTTCGGACCCGAATGGGTCGGTGGACCAACTCTATTGCTGCGACAAGCCGGGCGACCCGACCTGGCACAGCATTTACTTGGACAGGACCTATTACAAAGGGGAATGCTGGATTGTCGCGCGCGGCTACATGATGCAGGAGAGTTACGGCTACTTCGGCTGGGTCTTCGACCGCTTGGACAGCCAGCCCGACCATGAAGCGCCAATGGGCGTGTGCGCACCGTTGCTGGCGGCGGCGATCCCGTTTGCTTACCCTGATATGGACCCCAGCGTCATCGCACAACTGAACACGATGGCGGTGCCCATCCAGGTGGCCCAACTCCTGCAGGCAGTGCTTCCGAAATACCTGACCGATCAGCACGGTATGATGGAGGGCGACGCCACAGTCGCCGCGCCCAACGGTAACGGAGGCGGCACCACGGTGTATCGCCTGCGTGAGGGCATTGAGCGCTTTCTCATCACCGACATCAACAACCCGGCGGCCTCCGCCGTGGCGCAGAGCAATCTTCCCATCATGTGCGATTTGATGGGTTCCGGGGTCGCTGTCTCCCTCTTCAACCATGTGCCCGGCGGCAGCAACACGCTATTCTTTGATGGTCATGTCGAATTCATCCGCTATCCCGGACGCGGCCCGCTCACATCGGCCATGGCGAATCTGGTCGGCGTGGTGGTCGGCGCATTCGACACGGTGAGATGAGCGATCACCGCAGGATTATTCAAAAAAGTTGTCTTTTGCCGGAGCGATATCCCAAAATGTTTTATCAACACGACACCACACAGTTTACTGACCGCATGAGGTCCATCCAGCGATGTTGAAAGAATATTCGCCTTTCACGCCAGGCGTGCCTGTGCCCCTTGACTTTTTCGTGGGGCGCGCGCGGGAAATCCAGCAATTCCTCAGTGCTGTGAAAAAATCGCTTGACCGGTCAAGTGTGGAAAGACTTTTCATTATCGGCGAGCGCGGCATTGGCAAGAGTTCCATTTGCAGGGTGGCATTGACGCTTGCCGAGCGGGACCTGAAAATTCTCGGATTGCATGTATTTCTGGGCGGCGTGGACTCGCTGGAGGAAATGGTCCGGCGGATATTTGAAAGGCTCTTGCGCGAGAGCGTTGGCAAGCCGTGGCATGAGAAGGTCAAGCGTTTTCTCGGCGATCATATCAAGCAGGTGGACATTTTTGGGCTGACCATCGAGTTTTCCGCCAGCAAACGTGAATTGGCGCAGGCCGTCAGCGACTTCATCCCCACGATGAAAAACCTCCTCCGCCAGTTCGGCGACGAAAAGAAGGGTATTCTTCTTGTCTTGGACGACTTGAATGGCTTGGCCCCGTCCCCACAGTTTGCCAACTGGTTCAAGAGCGTCGTGGATGAACTTGCCACCTCTTCGGCCCCAATGCCGCTGACATTTGCGTTCGCCGGTCTGCCGGAACGCCGCCAACAAATGATCGCCGCCCAGCCATCGCTTGACCGGGTCTTTGAACTGATTGATATTCAACGGTTTCATCGCAGCGAAACAGAGGAGTTTTTCGTCAAGGCTTTCGGGAAAGTCGGCGTAACGGTGGAGGCAGAAGCGTTGGATCTGCTCTGTCGTTTTTCCGGCGGCTATCCGGTGTTTATGCACGAATTGGGCGACGCCGTCTTCAAGATTGATAATGACAATGTGGTGGACAGGAAAGACGCTTTGGCCGGCGTTGTGCGGGGCGCTGAAATCATCGGATCGAAGTATGTGGAGCCGAGAATCCTGGCGGCGTTGCGCAGTGAACGATACCGCGGAATTCTGAAGAAGATCGCCCAGGAGCCTTTTGAGCACCGCTTCACGCGCAAAGAGGCGATTCAGCGTTTGGATGATTCGGAAATCAAGGTCTTGGACAATTTCCTGCGGCGTATGGAGACTCTGGGGGCGATCCGCAAAGATAAGGAACATGGCCCCGGCAGTTACGAGTTCACCAGCGAGTTATATTATCTGTTCTTTTGGATTCAGGCCTCCTCGGAAACACAGCGCAAGTAGCGCACAGAACGGTCAACTGCGCTGCATCGGGGAGAACGTCGCGTTGTTGCGCAGATGAAGAAGGGGAAAACGATGCTGAGCCGCCTGATGACGCGCCGCGAGCAGGCATTGTTGTTTCTGCTTGCGGTGTCCATTCTGGCGGGATCAGCGACTTTGGCCTATCACGCGCGCAGGGAACAGGATCGCGCCGGGGAGACGATCATCACAGGGAACCCGCCAACAGCGACGCCAACGCCTGCACCCATTGTCATATCTGCGCCCAGGCTACCGGAAAACAAAGCGGAAGCGCCTGTAAATCCGCCCGATCCGCCGACGCCCGCGGCGGCACCGCCGCCGCAACGCATTGCCGTGGCCGTCACAGGGGCGGTGCGGCGGCCCGGGCTATATCGGCTGGATGCCGACACGCGGGTGGGGGATTTGGTCGAAGCGGCGGGCGGCGCAAAATCCGATGCGGACTTGACGCGAATCGCTTTGCCCGCGCGACTGATTGACGGCACCACGCTGACGGTTCCCTACAAAGCGGACGCATCGCGTGATACACGGGCCGGCTTCGCCTTGAATCCGCCGCAGTATCTCGCGGGTTCATCGTCGCGTTGATCGGCGCGTTGCTATCGCGCCCAGACAGGGTCCAATCCAGTCCCGGTTTCCTTGAGCAGGCGTTGCAGCCTCGCGTACATATTGTTGAAGACGGACTTAATCGGTTCCGGCGCGGTGTTGCGGATAAAGGCTTCCAGCGTGCCGCCTTCGTGGCGTTGCAGGTACGGCCCCAGCAGGTTGTTTCTTTCGCCGGGGTCTTCCTGCAAATCGTAGAGTTCGTAACGGTCCCAGATGCCGTGATAGACCATGAGTTTGTAACGGTCGCCGCGCACGCCCAGGACCGTCGGCGTCTGCGGGAAACTCCGTTCCCAGAAGTATTCGTACAGGAACTCCTCGCGCCATTGGACGTCTTCGCCGCGCAGCAGCGGCCAGAACGAGCGCCCCTGCATCAAAGCGGGGATCGGAACGCCCGCCGCATCCAGGAGTGTCGGCGCGATGTCAATATTCAGCGCAAGTTCCGGCAGGCGGCGCGCTCCCGTGAAGAGGCCCGGGCCGTGCGCAATCATCGGCACCCGGATGGACGCCTCATACATGGTGCGCTTGTCAATCAGCCCGTGCTCGCCGAAGAGAAAGCCGTTGTCCGAGGTGAAGAGGATGAACGTGTTCTCCAGTTGCCCCAGCGCCCGGAGCGTTTCCACCACCCGCCCGACGCTGTCGTCCACCGCGCGCATGGTCTCCGCGTAATCCCTTGCAAAGGTGTCGAAATCCGTGGTGTTGTTATACATGCCGTCCACGCCGTGCCAACTGCGGCGCTGACGCCGCACCCATTCCGGCTTGCCGCGATAATTCTCCTCCGTATCCGCCATCGAATCGGGATAGAGATACTCCTTGTCCGCGTAACAACCCTTATGCCGGTCGGCGGGTCTGAACTCGGCATGCACCGCCTTGTGCGACAGGTACAGGAAAAACGGTTTCTCGCGGGGCGCTTTCAGGAATTCCTCCGCGTAGTCGGTCAGCAGGTCCGCATTGTGTCCCTCATGCTTCGTCTGCACGCCGTCCACATTGAATGTAGGATTGAGATAGACGCCCTGCCCCCGGAACGAGACCCACCGGTTGAAGCCCGGCTGCGGTGCATCGCTGCCGCCGCCCATGTGCCACTTGCCGACAAAGGCCGTGTCGTAGCCCGCTTCTTGCAGTGCGACCGAAAACAGCGGCGCGTCGGCCGGCAGCGCTGTTGCATTGTCCAGCACGCCGTGGGTGTGCGCGTACATGCCGGTCAGGATCGAGGCCCGGCTCGGCGAACACAACGAGGTGGTGACGAATGCGTTTTCCAGCAGCGCCCCGTTGCGCGCCAGCGCGTCCAGATGCGGCGTCTCCAGAAATGGGTGCCCCATCAGACTCATCGCGTCGAACCGCATGTCGTCAATGAGGATAAAGACGATGTTCGGGCGCGCCTGCGCGCGCGCCGCCGTCGCAACGTCTTGCGTGCCGGAAATCGCGGCGGCCGCAACACCGCCGGCGGAAAGGGCCGCTGTCCGCTTCAGAAAATCCCGCCGGGTTGTCGTCTCCTTCATGTGAAGTCCCTCCCATATTCGGCGCCAATCGCTTCCTGGTTCTTATGACTGTATCGAAACAATTCTCCGAAGGCAAGCCGAAGGGCGGGATTGGCATCTCGTTGCGCCGCCACCTCCTTACGCCGCCACCTTCTTGCACCGCGCCTGCAATGTAACCCACCTTCCCGACGCTCCCGCTGTGTAACGGGGTGCAGCGCGCTCTTGCGGCGTTTGCGCGGATAACGCGGCGGATGATATGCTTTGGGGCGTTGTCCTGCCCGGAGATGCGTCGAGAATCCCCCGTTTTTGTGCCGGAGGGCGTTGTGTCGCAGGAAAAGACAGAGGCGGTGGTGCTGCGGGGGGTGGATTTTAGCGAAACAAGCCGGATTGTCACCTTTCTGACGCCGGACCGGGGCCGGATGGCGTGCATTGCCAAGGGGGTTCGGCGGCGCCACAGCGCGTTCGCCGGAGCGCTTGACACCTTCAACCGGGTGGAACTGGTGTATTATTGGAAAGACGGCCGGCAGGTGCAGTTGCTGGCGGAGGCGACGCTGCTGGACGGGTTTCCCG
This sequence comes from uncultured Nitrospirales bacterium, assembly GCA_964559065.1. Lineage (GTDB taxonomy): Bacteria > Hydrogenedentota > Hydrogenedentia > Hydrogenedentales > CAILVY01 > CALEDJ01. Next base: position 5,085 of record CAZLII010000350.1, read on the forward strand.
CGATCAAGTGCGACCCGGCGCGCGGGGTCTATGCGGGATTCCCGCTGGAACTGGCCTACCGCGCGGCGCACGAGAACGAGCCGTCGCGCGACCTGTTTGAAGCGTTGATGGCGGGCCTGGCGGCGCTGTGCGCCTGGCCGCACGATGCGCGGACCCATGCCTGCTGGCAGGCGCTGCGCCTGATTGGCGCGGCGGGCTTCGCGCCGGAGACGGAGGTCTGCGTGCGCTGCGGCGCGGCGCTGGGCGACGCCGCAGGCTTCGCGCTGGACG
>CAZLII010000351.1:0-5348 GCA_964559065.1 uncultured Nitrospirales bacterium
GAGTTCATTTGGCTGAAATGTTGCGAAAGTACATCCGCTTTCTTTTGCGAATCGCCGCCGAAGGCGGTGGGGAACTCGCAATGATGGGCTTATGTATATTTTCCCTAAGGAAAATACGTCATCGTATTGATGAAATGATGTACTAAGAGCCTCTGACAAAACCCGCTGTGTTCCATCGTGGCACGGGCATCCTGCCCGTGTTTCATGGGCGGGACGCCCGTGTCACGAGAGGTTTTGTTAGAGGCTCTAAGGAAGGACCGGCGGCAACGGACGCAAACTGCTCGTATGCGTCAGATGAATTGTTTCATCACCTCGTCAATCATGGCGTCAATGTTGTCGGGGGTGATGGCGAGCCTGCGGCAGGTTGCTTCGGCAAAGGCGCGCTTGCGCGGGTCGTCCAGGTCGTCGAGGCGGGAGAAGACCCCCATTCTGCGCCCGGCCTGATACAACACTTGGTCCTCCGGCGTCATATCAAGGAAGCGTCGGACCAACGCGACCATCCTGGGCTTGTCTTCCGGAAGTTTGCCTTCCAGTTCGCCGAAGAGGTTGAGAATGTGATCGCTTTTCACCACACTGGTGATGTCCTGAAGGTGTTCGAGAAAGAGCAGGATTTCCTCCGCGACCATGCGGTCGGTGCATTTCTCGAAGCGGCCTGCGGACCATTTGGCGAAGAGCGGGGTGTGGTTCGGGATGGCCAGGGTGCGCAGGCGGATGAAATGCGGATTGATTTGGTTGAGCGCATCGGCGGACTCGAGTGCGTGATCGCGCGAGAGGTCCCGACCGCCCAGCCCCGGCATGTAGTACTCCGATACCTCGAAACCCGCTGCGCGCGCTTTTTGTCCCGCGAGGATGTGCTGCGCCTTGGTGCATCCCTTGGCGACCCGAGCCAGCACCGCGTCGGACCCGGATTCCAAGCCGATATGCACGCGGTCCAGCCCCGCCTCCCGCAGCATGCGCAAGTCGTCTTCCCGGCGCACCGCCAGGGTGTGTGAGCGGGCATAGGACGTGACGCGCCGCGCGAACGGGAAGCGTTCGCGGAGATGGCGCAGAATCTCCGCGAGATCGCGCGGTTTCACCAGCAGCGAATTCGCGTCCTGCAGAAACACCGACCGCATTCCCATCGCCCGCCAGTGCGCCGCCGCCCGCAAAGCCTCCATGTCCACCGGCGCCGCCATAATGTCTCCGCCCGCTTCGAGCAACTCCAGGCAACGGTGCACCGCCTCAATGTCGCGTTTGACATGTTCCGGGGGGCGAATGGAGAACGAAGCGCCCTTGTACACCGGGCAGAAGGCGCATCGGTTCCAGGGACAGTTCCGCGTGACGCGGATCAACAAACTCTGCGCCTCGCTCGGGGGGCGGATCGGGCCTTGCTCGAATCCGCGATATCCGTTCTTTTCCCGATCTGTCTTGGGTCTTTCGTTGTCCACAATTCACGCCTTCGATTCCGATGCCATCTCCCGTTTGCAGCCGTCGAGGAGATGCCGTTGCACCCCGCACAACCGACAATGAGCGGCTCGTGATGCACTATGTTACCCGTCATCAGGCGCCGCGCGCCACTCGATTGCGCCCGGAAAACTGCGCGCGATTGATCGCAAATGCGCTTCGTTGATCGCGAAAATTTTCGCGCCGCGCACAACCAAAAACGAGCCGCGCAGAATCCGCCCTTGTGCAAAACGTGCGCGGCTGATCAAAAAATGTTCTCCGCTGATCAAAAAATCGCCGCCATTTTTTCCGTCGCGCAACGCCTCGCGCAGCGCTACATTTCATGCGCCGACGAAGGCGCATGAGACAACGACATGCATGGGTTTGCGATTTGACACAAATCACACATGTGCATTCTATGCCCATTTTTACAGGCTGATCTGCGATCGCGTCAGAATTGTGCGCAATACGCGGCAACTCTCTTGACGGCGACTTCGATGTCTGTTGATACGGAGCAAGGAAAAAAAAGCGACAGAAGCAAAAAAAATGCTTGCGTTTTTGATATTTGTTTGTTACACAAATCCGGCCAGAAAGTTGAATCCGAATGCAAAGCGCGTCAACCTGACAATAAGCGACGCGAAGCGACAAAGTCCTTCGCGACGCCGCGCGGAATGCGCGCGGCAATCCACGGCGAGAAACAGGGGATGCACGTTAGAAATATTGTGTTATTGTTCTGTTTGTATTGCTTTTCTTTTGCACGATATTTCTATTGCGCGCAGCGATACGGGAAGCCGGTCGCCTGCGACGCATCAGCAATCGCGCTTTCCGGGCTTGGCCCGGTGGAGCGACTTCCTGCGCAGGGAGCGCAGGGAGTCGGGGGTCGCGACCAGTTGTCGCGATGCAGCCCGCAGATAGAAGCAGTCAGGTGAAGGAACGAAAGGAGAAGGACATGGCAGTTAAGAAAGCAGCCGCGAAGAAGAAGCCGGCCGCCAAGAAAAAGGTAGCCGCCAAGAAGCCGGCCGCCAAGAAGAAGGCCGCCAAGAAGCCGGCCGCCAAGAAGAAGGTCGCGAAGAAGAAGGCCGCGAAGAAGAAGTAAGCGCCTTTTTTCACTTGGCTTGGTGCCGAAGTTTCGCTCGCGAAACCCTGATCCTGTCGGGGTTGGCCTTGGGTGCCCGCGCGGCGTCATGGTAAAGTTGCGTGACGCGACGAGGGTTTCCGGCGGCGGTGCGGGCGAAGGACGGACCGGGGCGCCGTTGAATGGGCGTTTCCGGTTTCCATGGCGCGCCATCAGAGGGATCCTCGACGCAGTAATGAGGATCCCTTTTATCTTTTTGATCTTGATCCTTGCCGGAAAGCCGGGGTAGGCTCCCTGCGGCGCTTCGGCGCAAAGGCACAACAACACAGGGAACGGCATACGCCGGATGATCCAGGAATGGCAGCGCGCGCTGGAGGGCGCGGTTTGGGCGGCGAAGGCGCCCGGCGCGGCGGCATATGTCGCCGCGCGCGATGCCGTGCTCTATCACGGCGCGGCGGGTCTGCGCCAGACCACGCCGCAGTCCCTGCCCGCAGAGAAGGATACGGTCTATGACTTGGCCTCGATCACCAAAGTGGTGGCGACATCCACCGCAGTAATGCTGCTGCGCGACGACGGCGTATTGGACCTCGATCAGCCCGTGGCGGAAATCGTGCCGGTGCCGGCCTTCCGCGCATTCACCATCCGCCACCTGCTCACGCACAGTTCCGGACTGTCCGCGATACTCCCGCTGTACCGCAGCGTGAGCACCGTCAACGAGGCGCTGCAGAAGATCGCGGCAGCGCCGCTCCTCTGGACGCCAGGCAGCCGTCGCCGCTATTCCGATCTCGGCTACATCATCCTCGGCAAGGTGGTGGAACTCGCCGCGATGGATTCCCTCGACGCCTTTTGCGCGCGGCGCATCTTCGCGCCGCTCGGCATGACCCGCACCGGTTTCCGTCCGCCGGAGGCGTGGCGCGAAGCGTGCGCCGCCACCGAACAATGCCCCTGGCGCGGCCGCGTCATCTGCGGCGAAGTGCATGACGAGAACGCCTACGCCGTCGGCGGGGTCTCCGGCCATGCGGGCTTGTTCGGCACGGCGGAAGACCTGGCGCGTTTCTGCCGCGCCCTGATTGACGGACGCCTCCTCGCGCGGCGAACCGTCGAGGAAATGGCGCGCATCGGCCAGTTGCCGTGTTATCCGTGGCAGGGGCTGGGCTGGCAACTGGACCCTTGGATGGCGGGCAGTTCCGGGTTCCTCCCCGCGCGCACCGTCATCGGCCACACCGGGTGGACCGGAACAAGCATTTGGCTCGATTACGATGCCGGGAATTTCGTCATCCTCCTGAGCAACACCTGCCATCCCTCGCGCGCCGCGCGTAACAATGGCGCGCTGCGCCGCGTTTTTCACGCGCCGGTCGCCGCGCGCCTCTACCCCAAACGCATCAACACGCACACCGGCCTCGACCGCGTGATGTGGGATGATTTTGCGCCGCTGCGCGGCAAGCGTATCGCGCTGCTCGCCAACCACGCGGCGACGGACCAGACGGGCCGTTCCATCCTCGACGTGATCGCGTTGTGTCCCGACATTGCACTGAAGCGGGTATACAGCCCGGAGCACGGGCTGTGGGCGCAGGCCGAAGCAGGCGAGCGCGTGCAGTCGCAGCACGGACCGGTCCCCGTGATCAGTCTCTACGGCGGCCAGCAGCGCCCAACGCAGGAGCAACTGCGCGATGTAGACCTCTTTGTCGTGGACCTGCCGGACATCGGCTCGCGCTACTACACCTACATGGCCACCATGAAGGAGTGCATGGCGGCCTGCGCGCAGGCCCGCGTGCCGGTGACGGTGCTGGACCGGCCCAACCCCATCGGCGGCGTGGTGATGGAGGGCGGCATCGCCCGCGAGACCGACTCCATCGTGTGCTGCGCGCCGATACCCGCGCGACACGCCATGACCCTCGGCGAAATCGCCCTCTATTTCCGTCAGACGGTCTTCAACAAAACGCGCTTGAACCTCACCATCGTCCAGGCGGACAACTGGTTCCGCGATCGACTCTTCATGGACTGCGCGCTCCCGTGGACGCCGCCCTCGCCCAACATCCCCACCCCGGAAACCGCTCTGGTCTATGCGGGAACCTGTCTCTTTGAAGGCGTGAACATGAACGAAGGACGTGGGACCGAAACGCCGTTCCTCATTGTCGGCGCGCCATGGCTCCGGTCGGCACGGATTCTGGAACGCCTGCGCCGCGAAGAACACCCCGGATGCCGCCTGGAAGCCGCGACCTATACGCCGCGCGCCATCCCCGGCAAAGCGACCAACCCGCGTTACAGGGACCTGTTGTGCCGTGGCCTGCGCATCCACGTGGACGAACCGGAGCAGGTCCGCGCCTTCACCGCCGCCATCGCCATCCTCTGCGCTGTCCAACGCGAACACCCCGGCGAACTGCAATGGGAGAAACACTTCGACACGCTCGCGGGCGGCCCGCGCCTGCGCCAAGCCATCCAGGCCGGCGACGACGCCCTGACCATTGCGGCGCGCTTCGAAGCAGAGCACCGCGCTTTCGACCGCGGCCGTCCCAGGCGCTACCTCACTACGGAGGAATGGCTCCGCGCCCATAGCCCGTGATGTTTTGAGAACAGGAAGAAAAACAGTGCTGCTCCGAAAAAACGTAGAAGCGGCTTCCGGCCGCTTTCACGCGGCAAGATGCCGCGTCAATGCTGTCCAGAATATCAGGGTTACATCTGGCGGCGATTCGCAAAAGAAAGGGGACGAACTTTCTTGGCAGCGAAACGGCGCAGCGCGCCGCTGAGCAATCTGAGGCGAGTTGGATATCCAGATTGCCGCGCCACGCTCCGCTTCGCTGCTAAGAAAGTACGTCATGATTTGGCCGATTGAAGTTGAGTCCGATGAATC
>CAZLII010000352.1:0-5345 GCA_964559065.1 uncultured Nitrospirales bacterium
TTCCGGGCGCTTGACGGGCGACTGGAATTCGGCGGCGCGCGCCGGCACAAGGCGGACTTGCGTGTTGCTTTCCTCGAAGATGGCCTGGGCGAATTCATACCAGGAACATGCGCCCTGGCAGGTGGCGTGGTACAGTCCCGGCGCGCCCTTTTCCGCAAGCAGGCGCATCTGGCGCGCCAGCGCGGCGGTGTAGGTGGGCGTCGTGATTTCGTCGGTGACCACCTTGACTTCGGGGCGGGTTGCGGCGAGATGCAACATCATTTCGACGAAGTTGCGGCCGCCTTTGGCGCGGCAGGGCGCTGTGCTGTAGATCGCGGCGGTGCGGATGATGAGGTGGTCGGGGCATTCCGCCGCGACCAGGTGTTCCCCGGCGAGTTTGCTCGCGGCATAGACGTTCAGCGGTGCGGGCAGATCGGTTTCCAACAGCGGGCGCGTGGCCCCGCGCCCGAAGACGTAGTCGGTGCTGACATGGACCAGCCGCGCCTTCACGGTCTTACAGGCCACGGCGAGATGGCGCGCGCCGGCGGCGTTGACCGCGAAGGCCAGTCCCAGGTCGCGTTCGCAGCGCGGCACGTTGTGCGCGGCGGCGCAGTTGAAGACGAGTTCGGGCTTCACCGCGCCCAGGATGAGGCGGCGCACCTGGGCGAAGTTTCGGATGTCTAGTTGGTGATCGCCCCCGTCCAGATCAGCGGTGCACAGTTCCGTGTCGGCGAATTCCCGGCAGAGGTCCGTTCCGAGTTGTCCCAGCGCCCCCACAATCAGCACGCGCATCAGAATATGCTTCCCAGCCGCTTCAGGTGCTGCTCGATTTCCACGAGCAATTCCAGCCATTGGATGTTATAGTAGCGCGGATTGTGAAAATCCGCGTGAATGCCCGCCTGGATTTTCCGCGCCATGTGTCTCGCGGATTCCTCCACGGAAACGCGGGGCCGGAATCCGAGGATGCGCTCCAGTTTCTTCGTGCTGACGCGATAATCGCGGGCCGTGCTGCTCCCGTATTCGACCTCGATTTCCACCGGCACGATGCCGTCGAGCGCCTTCCTGACCCAATGCGCCAGTTCGAGGATGCGGAAGTTCTTGTAAGCGAGGTTGAAAATCTGGCCGCCGACGTCCTTGAGGTCCGCCTGAATGCAGGCGAGGTAGCATTTCGCCACGTCGGTCACGTCCACCAACGGGCGCCACATCTCGCCGCCGCAATGCACGGTGAGCCGCCCCGACTCAAACGCGCATCTCACAAACGTGTTCACCACGAGATCGTATCTCATGCGCGGACTCCACCCATAGACCGTTCCCTGCCGGAAGATGGTGGGCTGGAAATCCTTGTCGGCCAGCGCCAGCAGCGCGCGTTCTGCGGCGTGTTTGCTCGTGGCGTAGGCGGCGCGCGGCTCGACCGCGGCGTCCTCGTCCTGGATCACATCCTCCGCCATCATCCCCCGGTCATAGACCGCGCAACTCGAAGAGAAGATGAATCGCTTGATGCCCTTGCGCTTGCACGCCTCCGCGAGGGTGCGCGTCGCGTCGGTGTTCAGGCGGCGGTTGGCCTCCGGGTTGAACTCCGCCGTGGGATCGTTGCTCAGGCCCGCGAGATGGATCACCACGTCTACGCCGTCGAGCACCGCTTCGTCAAATGTGCACAGGTCGCCGGAGATGCAGTCAATGCGGGTGCGCACGTCGTCCAATGGCGCATCGCCGTAGAGAAACTTGTCGAGCACCCGCACCGCGAAGCCTTTGTCCAACAATTCGCGCACGGTCACCGCGCCGATATATCCCGCCCCGCCCGTCACCAGAATCATGTCTCGCTGCTCCCACGCCGTCGCAACCCACGGGGATGCCGCATGACACCCCAAGGCTGCTGTCGTTTCTTGCGGTGCGAGTATGACACAGCGCCGCCTGCGCAGGCAATGGGAACGCATGGCGGTTTCGCTATAATGATGCCGCTCTGGAGTTTGTTTGGCGGAAGGTGAATCAGGCGAAGGACGCACAGGAAGAAAGAAAGGAGGGAATATGAGTTTTCACTCTTGCGGGGTGACCGGATACGCCGCGATGACAATAGCGGTTCTGATGGTGATGCAAGCGCCCTGGCGCGGCGCGGCGGAGGATGCGACGGCGACCGCCCCGGAAATCGTGTCGCTGGCGAAGATTTGGGACGCGGGGCCGCACAACGCCTTCACCGACCTGATCCGTTTTCAGGATCGTTGGTATTGCGTCTTCCGCGAGGCGGAGGACCATGTCGGCGGAGACGGGCAAATCCGCGTGCTTGTCTCCAAAGACGGCGATGCGTGGACCTCGGCGGCGCTGATCGCGGAAACCGGCATTGATCTGCGCGACCCGAAATTGTCCATCACGCCGGACGGACGCCTGATGGTCGTCGCGGGCGGCTCGGTGTATGAGGAGAAAACGCTCCTGGGCCGACAACCCCGCGTGATGTTTTCTGAAGACGGGCGCGCGTGGACGCCGTCACAGCGGGTCTTGGAAGAAGGCGAGTGGCTCTGGCGGGTCACCTGGCACAAAGGCCGCGCCTACGGCGTCTCTTACAGTATCCTGGAATCGGAAGACCGCAAGGATTGGCGCATCCGCCTCTTCCGAAGCGATGACGGCGTCGCCTATGAAGCCATCGCCACGCTGGAAGTGCCGGACCGGCCCAACGAAACCACGCTGCGCTTTGTGGACGACGAAATGATTGCGCTGGTGCGCCGCGAAGGCGGCGACTGCTTCGGCTGGATCGGCGCAAGCCGTCCGCCATACACGGAATGGACCTGGCATCCGACGCAGCACCGCCTGGGCGGCCCCAATTTTATCGTGCTGCCCGACGGCGCGTTTTGGGCGGGCAGCCGCGAATACCCCGGCGGCGCGAAGACCGTCCTGGCCCGCATGACCCGCACCTCCTACGAACCCGTCCTGACGCTGCCCAGCGGCGGCGATTGCAGTTATCCCGGCCTTGTCTGGCACGACGGCCTTTTGTGGTTCAGTTACTACTCCTCCCACGAAGGCAAGAGCAGCATCTACCTCGCCCGCATCCGCCTGCCATAGCCGGGTGCAGACTACACCGATTTGCTCGTTAAGCGGCCGGGCGCGTTGCCCTTTTGTGCGGGGTTTCGATACCATACCGGCATGAAGAGCGTTTTTTGGGGTATGGTTATATTCTTGGAATCCTGAACCTGCGATTGCTGAACGCTGGGAGCAAAGACACAGGTGGCACATGGCCTATCAACTGACGGGGCGGACAGGAGCGTACAAGGGGATATCGTGGGGGATATGTGAAACGCCGCTGGTGCTGGGGCGCGACATCACCTGCGATATCCCTGTCAGTGATCCCATTGTGTCGCGGCGGCATTGCGAAATTGCGCTGATCAACGGGGCGCCGCAGGTGAAGGACTTGGGCAGCAGCAATGCGACGTTTGTGAACGCGGAGCCGGTGAAGCAGGCGCGACTGAAGACGGGCGATGAAATTGCGGTGGGGGGATTGATCTTTTTTGTGACGGAATTACGCGCGCAGGAACCGGATGCCTCCGCGTCAGCGGAGAAACAGGAGGCGACGCATTCGCTGCGGATAGGCGAACCGACTTTTCTGGCCGAGGACGGCGAGAGCCTGTTCGCGCGGGGGCGCCCCCGCACGGCGGAGGACCTGGCGGACCTGTTCAACCTGGGCCGCGCGTTGAGCCAGGCGGGGACGACGGGCAAACTGATCGCGATCGTGATGGAGCGCGTCAAAGCCCGCTTCGATCCGGAATTATGCTGGATGGTGCTGACGCACGGGGCGGAAGAAGGGCTTTCGTTGTATCCGCCGGAGGAAGGTCCGGCGTTTTCCGCCAATCGCAGCCTGCAGGAGATTGTGCGCCGCGCGATTCACGAACCGAAGGGCATTCTTCTTCCCGAGCGGTGGGTGCGCGAAGGCCAGACCGGCATTCGGACGAGCATGGTGGCCCCGATTGCGCTGGGCGCGGAACCGGTCGGCGCGATCGTGCTGCAGGCGGACACGCCCAATCGCATCTACGACGAAAGCGATCTGGAGGCGCTGCTCGCCATCGCCCACACGGCGGCCCCCTACCTCAAAGCGGCGGAGCGCCTGGAACAGTTGGAACGCGAGAACCTGCGCCTGATCGCGGGCGCGCCCAACGCCGGGCCGATCATCGGCACGGGCCGCGCCATCAGCCGGGTGCGCGCCGCCGCGCGCAACTGCGCGCGCGCCGATTTGAACGTGCTGATCATGGGCGAAACCGGCACGGGAAAGGAACTGGTCGCGCGGATGATCCACGAACTCTCTGATCGCGCCGACCGCTCGCTGACGATTGTGAACTGCGCGGCGATTCCCGACGAGTTGTTCGAAAGCGAACTCTTCGGCCATGAAAAAGGCGCGTACACCGGCGCGCACGCCGACAAGGTGGGGCTTTTCGAGGACAGTGACGGCGGCACGCTGTTCCTGGATGAGGTGGGCGACCTGAGCCTGCACAACCAGGCGCGGCTGCTGCGCGCGATCGAAACGGGCACCTTCCGGCGCCTCGGCGGGCGCACGGACATCCAGGTGAACGTGCGGGTGCTCTCCGCCACAAACAAGCAACTCGGCCCCGAAGTCGCCGCCGGGCGCTTCCGCCGCGACCTGTACCACCGGCTCAACGCCTTCGAAATCCTCATCCCGCCTTTGCGCGAGCGCCGCGCCGACATCCCCATGCTCACGGAGCATTTCCTGGGGCTGGCGCGGGCGCGCTTCCGCAGCGCCGTCGTGGGCTTCGACCCGGCGGCGATGAAGGTGATGCAGGAGCATGCCTGGCCGGGCAACGTGCGGGAACTGCGCAATGTCATCGAGCGCGCCGTCGTCGTGGCGCGCGGGCCGCGCATCCGCCCCGAAGACCTGGTCATCGGCGCGGGGCCGGAAGCGGAACAAACCCCGCTGCCGAGCATGGAAGAGATGGAAAAGCGGCATATCCTGCAGGCGGTCCAGATTTGCGGGGGAAACATGTCCGCCGCGGCGGACCTGCTCAAGATCGGCCGCAGTACGCTTTACCGCAAGGTCGCCGAATACGGCATCGGCGACGAAAAATCCGGATAAAATCGTGGTTGAACGCTTTGTGTGGCCGCCAGAACACCCCGGAGGGGTGTCGGACATTAGCCGGTGGTTGAGCGAAGCGATACCACCGGTTATCGGTACCAACATCAGAGGCACCCCGGAGGGGTGCAGGACAATGGCACGCTGAAGCGTGAACAACATACCTTTGGCCAAAATGTTGCGAAAATATATCCGCTCTCTTCTGCGAATCGCCGACGAAGGCGGTGACGAACTGCTAAGAAAGTACGTCATGCTTTGGCCGATTGAAGTGGATTCCAATGGTTCTTGGTCTCCACCCCCA
>CAZLII010000353.1:0-5343 GCA_964559065.1 uncultured Nitrospirales bacterium
GATTTCCGGATAGAGCAGGAATCCGCGCGCGGCGATGACGATGAAGAAGAAGATGTAGAGGAAGAAGAAGTAGTGCATCATGTCCGGCCGCAAATCCGCGCGGCCCCAGGCGACTTTTCCGGCGGCGTGCGCCAGCAGGAGGAACAACAGCAATTCCCGGGGATGCCACTCCACCCCGCCGAACGGCAACACGACAAAGGACCGGAACATGTGCGTGGCGATCATGAACACGAGGAAGAATCCGAGCATCGCGCGCGACGGCCCCAGCGCCAGATAGCCTGCCAGCCCCGCCCCCAGCACCAATGCGCCGCCGACCAGCGGCTTATAGACGGCGTAGTCCGCCGGCAATGCAAAAAACGACGCGGCAACCGCCGCCGCCAGCGCGATGGCCCCCGCCGCCACGGCGATGCCTGCGGCCCCCACGGCGGCCTGCCGCCACGTGCCACGACCTTCCGGTCCTGCTCCGCACTCTGTTGCTGTTTTCGATTCCGACATTGTATTCGCCCTGTTCCCGATGACCATCCGGTCCGCTCAGCATAGCGCCCGCCCCTGCCTGCGGACAAGAAATGCGGTCCCTTTGTGATTCCGTCTGCTCCGGCAGGGTTTTCTTAAACCGCGAATGAACGCCAATGCACACGAATGGAACACCGCTTTGTTTCAATGCCGATGAGAATTTTTTGGGCAGAACGCGCATACCGCTGCTTTCTGCCGCCGGGATGCCTATCGCCATTCTGTGATCCACGCATTACCAGCGCATTTTTGGCAATTTCCGGGCAGCGCATGCTATACTTTTTGCGTTGTTTTTCTCCGCGCGCGGGCGTTGTGCATGTCAGAGGCGCGCATCCACGGGGATGATTTTATTCCAACCGGCATCAAGCGAGGTTCCAGAACCATGACGAAGCAATTGATGGTACATCCGGACAAAGCGCGGTCGCGTTCGGTGATCGAACTGGGTTCGATCCCGGTCAACGCATACAACAAAAGCATCCGCAAGGAACTGGAATCGAAGTCCGGCATCACGCCGGAACGGTGTCTGCGCATTCTGCGCGATATGATGCTGATCCGCGAATTCGAGACGATGCTCGACAACATCAAGAAACTCGGCAGTTACCAGGGCATCGAATACAACCACGCGGGGCCGGCGCATCTTTCCATCGGCCAGGAAGGTGCGGCGGTCGGCGAGTGCGTGTATCTCTCGGTGGAAGACCATATTTTCGGCAGCCACCGCAGCCACGGCGAGATCATCGCGAAGGGCCTGCGCGCGGTCGAAGACCTGTGCGGCAAGGGTCTGACGCGGGTGATGGAGGAATACTTCGACGGCGCGACGCTGCGCGTCGTGGAGGCGCACGAGCCGAATCGGGAAGGGCTGACACTGCGGGAGAAGGGCAAGCGCAAGGCGGCGCTGGCGACATCGGAGGAGGAGGAACTCGGCGTTGATTTCCTGCTCTACGGGCTGCTCACGGAGATTTTCGGGCGGCAGAACGGATTCAACAAGGGCATGGGCGGCTCGATGCACGCCTTCTTCCCGCCGTTCGGCGCGTATCCCGCGAACGCGATCGTGGGCGGCAGCGCCGACATCGCGACCGGCTCCGCGCTGTACCGCAAGATCGCGCGGCGCGGCGGTGTGACCGTGGCGAACATCGGCGACGCGTCGGTGGCGTGCGGGCCGGTCTGGGAGGCGATGGGTTTCAGCGCGATGGCGCAGTTCACGCAACTGTGGGAGAAGGAATGCCGGGGTGGCGTGCCCATCATCTACAATTTCATGGACAACTTCTACGGCATGGGCGGCCAGCCCATCGGTGAGACGGCCGGCTTCGAGCGGCTCGCCCGCGTCGGCGCGGGGCTAAACCCCGACCGCATGCACGCCGAGGTTGTGGACGGCAACAACCCGCTTGCGCTGGCCGACGCCTACCGCCGCAAACTGGACGTGATCCAGGCGGGCAAGGGGCCGGTATTGCTCGATGTGGTCTGCTACCGGCAGTCGGGCCACTCCCCCAGTGACCAGTCTTCCTATCGGGACCGCGAAGAGATTGACCTGTGGCGGCAGGCGGACCCGATCACGGAGTTTTCCGGGAAACTGCTCGACGCAGGGTTGATCACCGAGGCGGAGATCAAGACCTTGCAGGCATACGCGCAGCGGAAAGTCACAAAAGCGTGCCGGCTCGCGGTGAGCGCGGAAATCTCGCCGCGCATGACGCTCACGCCGTTCGAGGGCCTCGCGGAAATCATGTTCTGCAACCAGGAAGAGGCGGAACTCCCCGGCCTGACGCGCCCGGAAGACGTGCGCATGCCGCTGGAAGAGAACCCGCGCGTCAAGGCGATCGCGAAGAAATCGCGCAGCGGCCTCGACGAAAACGGCGCGGCGCTCAAGAGCAACCGCGCGGTCACCTTCGGCGAAGCCATTTTCGAGGCTGTCATCCACCATTTCTACCACGATTCGCGCGTCATCGCCTATGGCGAGGAAAACCGCGACTGGGGCGGCGCATTCGCCGTGTACCAGGGACTCACCGAGGCGCTGCCGTATTACCGGCTTTTCAATTCCCCGATCTCCGAGGCGGCCATCGTGGGGACGGCGGTCGGCGTGGCGATGGAGGGCGGACGCCCCATCGCCGAACTGATGTACTGCGATTTCATGGGCCGCGCGGGCGACGAGGTCTTCAACCAGTTGCCGAAGTGGCAGGCGATGTCCGCCGGGTATCTCAAGATGCCGGTGGTGCTGCGGGTCTCCGTCGGGGCGAAATACGGCGCGCAGCATTCGCAGGATTGGACCACGCTCTGCGCGCATGTGCCGGGCCTCAAAGTGGTCTTCCCCGCCACGCCCTACAGCGCCAAGGGGCTGATGGCCTCGGCCCTGAGCGGCAATGATCCGGTGGTCTTTTTTGAGAGCCAGCGCCTTTACAATCAGGTGGAAATCATCCACAAGGGCGGCGTGCCCGCCGAGTACTATAAACTCCCCATCGGCGAACCGGCGCTGATTAAGGAAGGCGCGGATTTAACCATCCTGACCTTCGGCGCGACGCTCTACCGCGCGCTGGACGCCGCCGCCCGCTTTGAAAAAGAATTTGGCATTTCCGTTGAAATCATTGACGGGCAGACGCTCGTGCCGTTCAATTACGCGCCGGTCGCCGATTCGCTGAAGAAGACCGGCAAATTGATTGTGGCCAGCGACGCCTGCGAACGCGGCAGCTACCTGCACACCATCGCCGGGCAAATCACCCAGATCGCCTTTGACGAACTCGACGCGCCGGTCTGCGTGGTGGGCGCGCCCAACTGGATCGTGCCGCCCGCCGAGATGGAAGAGCAGTATTTCCCGCAGGCGTTCAGCTTCCTCGACGCCTACCACCAGCAGATCGCGCCGCTGCCCGGCTATACCCCGGTGACGCCGCGCACGCCCGACACCTTCATCGCGCTGAACCAGCGCGGGGTATAAGCGGTCACGGTTGCGTGCATTGCCGGGTGAACGCGATGAATGCGTTGGCCTCGGCGCTGATTTGGAGCGCGCCGTTTTTGGCACGGGCCGCCGCGTAGGAGTTTTCCAGGTCCGCCTGCGTCAACGGGCGGCGCTGGGCGTCGCGTAACGCGGCAAGCAGCGCGGGCATCGGCAGTTCCGCGGCGAGTTCCGGCAAATCGTAGTGTTGCAGCGCGCGCGGCAGAAACACATCCGGCGGCCACGCACAGGATTCCGCTGCAACGCAGGCTTCAAAGGACACCGGGCCTTCCACGCTGAATACGCCCGCCGCCGCGCCGTCAATCGCGGCGACATGCAGCGCGACGGTCCCGCCAAGGCCGCGTCCGCCAATGACGATGCGGGCGGGATCGATGTTCGCGCATGTGCGCAGCCATGACAGCGCGGCAAGCCCGTCGCGGATGCGCATGGCCAGCACGGGGTCTCCCATTCCCGCGGAGACATACGCAATCCAGCGTTCACGCGACCCCCAGCCCGCGATGTCGTAGGGCAAATCCGCGGGCCGGGAATCGCCCCAGCCCCGCAGGTCCACGCTCAGCAGCGCAGGGCCATCGCTGGCTTCGTCAATAAACCCCGTGATCTGCGAAAGCGGCCCTTGGCCGCGCAAATCGGTCCAGCGCCCGCGATCATCGAAGTAGAGCAACGCCGCCCCGCGCCAGTTCTGCCGCGCCGGATACATGAACACGCCGGGCAATTCGATCCCCGGTTCCGGACACAGCATCAGTTCCTGCACAGTGTGGAACCAGGAAAGCGCCGGCGGGCCGCAGCGCGCCGCCGGCACGGCGATGGCCTCCGGCGCACCGGCAATCAGCCGCGCCGCCGCTGAAACCGACAGCCCGGAGCGCCGCGCACGCAGGGCGATGGCCTCGTCCCGGTTGCTCGTGAAGATGTTGCGGTCCGTGCGCGGGTGACATGCGAGCATGTCATCCGGAAGCATCTCCAGGTCCTCTTCGCGCAATTCCGGGAGCGTTCGCGCCGGCGCGTCGCGCAGCCACCGGTCCATCCATTGCACGAAGGCCATGGCCATTGCGGGGGTATAGGCGTGGCCGCCGGGATCAAGGAAGAAATCAAAGCGATCCTCCAGCCCCGCCTTTGCGAATGCCGCGCGGGCTTCCCCGGCAATCTGGCGGCTCATCGCTTCGGTGAACACTTCATCCTTCGCTCCAGCCATCAAAAGCACCGCCGCAGGCGGCGCAGCCGCCAGCAAATCCACGTCATCAAAGTGGCGGAAACGGGCGAAAGGCAGGACTTCCGGGCATTCCGCATAGGCGTCCAGCACGGGATGCAGCGCTTTGGACACCGCGCAGCAGGCCGGTCCGGATACCGCAATCCGCGTATCCAGCGCCGTGGCGAACATCGTTGTCACCCCGCCGCCGCTCACCCCCGTCATGCCTACACCCCGCGTCATATCCACGTCCGGGCGCGCTGCAAGGTAGTCAATGCAGCGCAGCGCATCCAGCACGAAATAGCGGTTGGACGAGTGCCCCGCGAGGTAGCAGCGCACGCCGTCCGTGAAATGATCGTTGCCCGGCCGCTTTTCGCCCGCCATGCCGGGGGGATCAAAGGTGAGCGCCACATAGCCCATGCGCGCAAACACCTGGGCGGGCTTCTGGTAACTTTCGCGGGTCTTCGCGCTGTGGCCCACCGGCACCACCACGGCGGGCCAGGGCGGCGGAAACACCGCCGCCACCGGCAGATATACCGAGGCGTTCACATCCATGCCGGGAAGCGACTCGAACAGTACGTTCTCCACAACATACCCCGGACGTTCATGCCGGGAGACCTTGCGGATGTTCAACTGCCCTCCCGTATCGCCAAAAGGCATCGGCCACAGCGATTCCAGCAACGCCGCGAGCACACTGTCGCAACAGCCCTGC
>CAZLII010000354.1:0-5337 GCA_964559065.1 uncultured Nitrospirales bacterium
TTTCCGAGGCGGCGGCGTTCTCTTCCTGAATCGCCAGGGTGTTGATGGTGAATTCCAGGCGGTTCTGGTAGGCGCCCAAGTTGCTGCGGAGTGTGCTGACGCTCTGCAGTGCGATATCAACGGTGCTGATGGCGGAGACCGCCAGCGCCATGGACGAAACGGCTACCGTGTTCACGGCGAGATCGTTTGTCTTGGCGCCCGTGATAGCAATCGCCAGCGTCTGGCCAGGATTGTATCCCGACTGCAGGGTAACAGTCTGCGTCGCGCTCAACACGCGGATGCCGTTGAACTCGGTGTCCAGGGCGATGGTGTCAATCTGACCGAGCAACTGTTGCACTTCGGTGTTCATCGCAATGCGGTTGTTGTCGCTCTGCGTGCCGTTGGCCGCCTGCACCGCCAGTTCGCGGATACGCTGCAGAATGCTCTGCGTCTCGCTCAGGCTGCCTTCGGCGGTCTGCACGAGGCTGACGCCGTCCTGCGAGTTGCGCGCGGCCACCTGGGTGCCGCGCACCTGCGCGCGGAACGACTCCGCGATCGCAAGTCCGGCGGCGTCGTCCGCAGCACGATTGATGCGCAGGCCGCTGGACAGGCGTTGCAGCGACTTGTTCAGGTCCAGCGTGGATACCCGCAGCGTCCTTCCTGCGTTCAACGCGGCGATATTGGTGTTGATTCTCAGTCCCATAAACTATCCTCCATGAGTGGGGTGCGGAACTCTCTGTTCCGCATCTGTTGGGGAATGGCCCGCGCCCTCGCAACGGAGATCACCCTCGGAGCGCGGCCATTGCCGTAGCCGCCAAGGTGCTCTACGCTGTTTTTTCCGCCGCTGAAACAGCGGGCGTATGCGCGCCTGCAATCCCCTTTCAGGGACACGCGTCACCGCGTGATCCCATACGCTTACCTCCTTGACGTGCGTCTCGGGCGTCCCTTGCCCGGGCCGCAATGATTGTTGTGCGGGCGTTCCTATGCGCCGTCCCCGCCGGCATCCCGAACCGACGTCCCGGCGCCTCCGCTCCGCGTATCACCTCCTCTCCAGACCTGGCGTTTATGTCTCCGGGTTCCGACGGAGGACAGAACCCGGAAACGCACCATTTAGAAAAAACTCCGGCGGCGAGGTAATGCTACCGAAGCAGTTGGAGTGCGGTCTGCGGAACGATGTTGGCCTGCGCCAGCACAGACGTACCCGCGCTCACCAGAATCTGGTTGCGAGTGAAGCGGATGGTCTCCTGGGCAATGTCCGCATCCCGGATGGCGCTTTCCGAGGCGGCGGCGTTCTCTTCCTGAATCGCCAGGGTGTTGATGGTGAATTCAAGGCGGTTCTGGTAGGCGCCCAGGTTGCTGCGAAGTGCGCTGACGCTTTGGAGCGCGATGTCAACGGTGCTGATGGCGGAGACCGCCAACGCCATCGTCGAAACCGCCACCGTGTTCACGGCGAGATCGTTCGTCTTGGCGCCCGTGATGGCAATCGCCAGCGTCTGCCCGGGATTGTATCCCGACTGCAGGGTGACGGTTTGCGACGCGCTCAGCACATAGATGCCGTTGAACTCGGTGTCGAGGGCGATGGTGTCAAGTTGACCGAGCAACTGCTGCACTTCGGTGTTCAGTGCGACCCGGTTGTTGTCGCTCTGCGTGCCGTTGGCCGCCTGCACCGCCAGTTCGCGGATGCGCTGCAGGATGTTCTGCGTTTCGCTCAGGCCGCCTTCGGCGGTCTGCACGAGGCTGACACCGTCCTGCGAGTTGCGTTGAGCGACCTGGGTACCGCGCACCTGCGAGCGGAACCCTTCGGCGATCGCCAGCCCGGCGGCATCGTCCGCCGCGCGGTTGATGCGCAGACCGCTGGACAGTCGTTGCAGCGACTTGTTCAGGTCCAATGTTGGGGCGCGCAGGGTTCTTCCTGCGTTCAACGCGGCGACATTGGTGTTGATTCTAAGTCCCATAGTCTTTTCCTCCATGAGTGGCCCGGAGGGCATCCCTTGCCCTCCTATTGTTGTTCCCTGTAAACTGCGGTTGTCACTCGCCTTGGACGACGCGAACGCCCGGCGCAACCGTCACTATTCTGCGCGTTCTTACCCTCCTCTTCGGTTAAGTCCCACGGTTACCCTCTACACGGGAGGCCGGCATTCGTTCCGGCCCCCCGTGCAATTACGCTGAATGGATTACCGACCGAGCAATTGCAGCGCCGTCTGCGGCACGATATTCGCCTGCGCCAGCACCGACGTGCCCGCGCTCACCAGAATCTGGTTCCGGGTGAAGCGGATGGTCTCCTGGGCAATGTCGG
The DNA here is from genome assembly GCA_964559065.1 of uncultured Nitrospirales bacterium. Lineage (GTDB taxonomy): Bacteria > Hydrogenedentota > Hydrogenedentia > Hydrogenedentales > CAILVY01 > CALEDJ01. The sequence continues at coordinate 2,276 of CAZLII010000354.1, forward strand.
CGTCGCGGATCGCGCTCTCGGACGCGGCGGCGTTTTCTTCCTGGACCGCCAGGGTGTTGATGGTGAATTCCAGCCGGTTTTGATAGGCGCCCAAGGTGCTGCGCAGCGTGCTCACGCTTTGCAGCGCCAGGTCAACGGTGCTGATGGCCGACACGGCCAGTGCCATCGTCGAGACCGCCACCGTACTGACCGTGAGATCGTTGGTCTTGGCGCCGGATACCGCAATTGAAAGCGTCTGACCGGGATTGTAGCCCGATTGCAGTGTCACCGTCTGCGCCGCGCTCAACACGTAGATGCCGTTGAATTCGGTGTCCAAAGCGACCGTGTCAATCTGACCGAGCAACTGCTGGACTTCCGTGTTCAGTGCGACCCGGTTGTTGTCGCTTTGGGTGCCGTTGGCCGCCTGCACCGCCAATTCGCGGATGCGTTGCAGGATGTTTTGCGTTTCGCTCAGGGCGCCTTCCGCCGTCTGCACCAGACTGATGCCGTCCTGCGAATTGCGCGCGGCCACCTGGGTGCCGCGCACCTGCGCCCGGAACCCCTCGGAAATGGCCAAGCCGGCGGCGTCGTCCGCCGCGCGGTTGATGCGCAAGCCGCTGGAAAGTCGTTCCAGCGACTTGTTCAGGTCAAGTGTTGACCGCTTCAAGACGCGTGCCGCGTTCAGCGCGGACACATTGGTGTTGATTCGAAGTCCCATAACTCTATCCTCCGTGAGTGGTTGGTGCCGCGCGTCCGTGCGCGGCTATTTCTAATGATCCCAAAAGCCTGCGGCAGCGCTCCCATTAAACACCACCGTTCCCATTGCCTGGAATCAACCATTGCCTGCCCCAAATTTATCCGGAGCATTCCGTTTTCCCCGACGGTCACCGTTCCCGGCGCTACGCAATCCCCTCCACGGGGCGCGAGCATCCCCATTCTCTCCAAAGCATCGTGTGTCATGAATGCGGCCTCGCCCACCGGGCCGGCCCCGCAGCCTTGCGGGAATCGCCGGCAAAAAACTGTTCCACATTCCATTTCAATTGTCACCGGCGACCCTTTCCTGAGCCGCGTGGCGGATTCCCGCCGGATTGGGCGCACACCCCGGTAGTGGCTCTTTTCCTCCCTGGCTTTCTTCACCTACCTATTGCTTCAGCAAGTCTATGCTTCATCCCTCAATCGCCCATTTCGGGCTACCATGCATATTTATCGGCAACTTTAGCGAAAACTTTAGCGATTTTTTTCTGCGACCGATTGAATCGCCCGAAGATCCTTGATCTGGAACGATTAAGTTATTGTCCGACAATGAGTTATAAGAGCCTTCAGAAAACCCTTGATTCCTCGCGAAACCCCGACGATAGGACAAACCCGAAGAAAAAACCCGCGCAATGACGAAAGAAAATGCGACGCGCGGTTCCTCTGGTGGGGCAAGCCCCTGATAGCGGCGTTAAGACAGGCCCTCGGCAATCTGAGCCTCGCGCGCTGTCGCACCCAGCAAAAAATTGAATTTGGCGGGCGATTGTGTTATCCGAATGCCATTCTGTCATAATAATTCCGACGTATTGGGGAGTTTCATGAACATACATCCCACAGCGATAGTGCACGCTTCGGCGGAACTGGCCGAGGATGTGGAGGTGCAGGCGTTCAGTATCATCGAGGCGGGCGTGGTGCTTGGGCCGGGCACGGTCATCGGGCCGCATTGCGTCATCGGCGCCGGCACGGTAATGGGGGCAAACAACCGGACCTTCAGCGGGGCGCAGGTGGGGGTGTTGCCGCAGGACCTGAAGCACAAGAAAGGGGCCTCTGGCCGGACGGTCATCGGAAACGGCAATACTCTCCGGGAATTCGTCACCATCAGTTCGAGCACGGACTACGGCGACGGGAATGAGAACAAGGTGACCCGCATCGGCAGCCAGTGCCTTTTCATGGCCTGCTCGCATGTCGGCCATGACTGCACGGTTGGCGACAGGGTCATCATCGCGAACAGCGCGGGGCTGGCCGGCCATGTGACGGTGCAGGACATGGCGATCATCGGCGGCCTGTCCGGCGTACACCAGTTCTGCGTCGTGGGCCGCATGGCCTTCATCGGCGCGATGTCGCGGGTGACCAAGGATGCCCTGCCCTACATGATTCTGGCGGGTTACCCCACCCTGTGCCACGGTCCCAACACGGTCGGGTTGGAACGCAACGGCACGAGCAAGGAAGCGATTGCGCGCCTGCGCAAAATGTACCGCTTGTTGTATCGCTCGCATCTGAATACCAGCCAGGCGCTGGCCGCCATCGAACAACAGGTGCCGGACTGCGAAGAACGGCAGGTCATTCTGGACTTTGTCCGGAATTCCGAGCGCGGCATCCAGTAAAGCCCCCCAGTATGATATGGAGTGCGCCGTTTGTTCGGCGCTTTGGCTGGAGGCAGGGAGATACTGTCCATGAAGGGCAATCTCGACTCGAACGAAATCCCTTGGCCGCACGCGCCGGCGCATTGTCTATCCGAAGCCGGAACGTATCTTGTAACGTCGGGCACCTGCCATAAACAACACTTCTTTCGCGCGGCCTCCCGTCTGGCCGTCCTGCAACGGGGCCTTCTCAAACTCGCCGCCAGATTCGCTTGGCGTATTGAGGCATGGGCCGTCTTCTCGAATCATTATCATTTTGTCGCCCATTCCCCTGAAACCGGCGCAGAGAGCCTCCGCGAAATGCTGACTATCCTCCACCGCGAAACGGCCATTTGGGTCAACAAACTCGATAAATCCCCCGCGCGAACCGTATGGTATAACTACCGTGAAACACGGTTGACATATCAGAATTCGTACTTGGCGCGGCTGAATTACGTTCACCAGAACCCCGTCAAGCACGGACTTGTCCCGCTGGCCTCACAATATCTATGGTGCTCTGCTGCTTGGTTTGAGCGGGTTGCAACCACGGCGCAGGTTAAGACAATCTACGGCTTCAAGACAGACGCACTCACCGTGTACGATGAATATGATCCCGATGGAGATTGGCGCTGATATGGAGTGCGCCGTTTGTTCGGCGCTTTGGCTGGGTTTTCCAAGCCGCTCCGTTCGATCCAGCCAAAGCGCCGAACA
>CAZLII010000355.1:0-5337 GCA_964559065.1 uncultured Nitrospirales bacterium
GCAACCACCGGAAACTCGCCGCCAACTATCAGGAGCGTTTGCTGTAGCATGCGTCGCGTCGCCAAAGAGCGCATCGCCGCCGCTCTGCTTTTGGGCGCGGCCGTGCTGGCGCTGCTTGCGGGAGCGGTGCGCACGCACAAAATCTACGACCACAGCACCGAGGAATTCGGCATTCTCTCCTTCACCCGCGTTTCCGACGGTGAACTGGTTGTGGACGCCACTTTTGGCGGCGTCGCGCGACAGGGCAGCCGTCTCTACACCACCTATGACCGGAGTGAACCGCGCGGCAAGCGCGCGTGCCCGACTTGACAGTGAGTCGTTACGCGGCCACGGCGGCCGCGCCCAACCCGAAGGAAAGCATGCTGAAGGATTTTTCCATCGCCGCGCACCGCCGCGCCGTGCAGTTCGTCTCGTTGTTGTTGCTGCACAGTTCGTGGGGACCGGAGTTCAAGTGGCTGTGCAACCCCGTGCTCAGTTGCCATTCCTGCGCGCTCGCATGGTTCGCCTGTCCCATCGGCGTGTTCATCCATTATTCCGGCTATCACGTTTTCCCGTTTTTGGCGCTTGGGACGGTGCTGTTGCTGGGCGTGTTGATAGGCCGCCTGTTGTGCGGCTGGGTCTGCCCCGTTGGCTTGCTGCAGGACCTGCTCTACCGGCTGCCCGGCCCCAAGTACGAATTGCCGGCGTGGACCGCGAAGATCAAGTACGTCGTGCTCGTGCTCATGGTGTTTCTTCTGCCCTTCCTGTTTTCGGAACAGACGTGGTTTTCCTTCTGCCGGGTATGCCCGGCGTCCGCCATCCAGGTGACCCTGCCCAATCTCCTGGGCGCCGGCTTTGCCGGATTCAGCGCGGCCACGGCTGTCAAATTGGCGGTGCTCGCGCTGGTGCTGATCGCCGCCGTGGTCAGCATTCGGTCCTTCTGCAAGGTGATCTGCCCCATCGGGGCGCTGCTCGCCCCGCTCAACTTCATCTCCCTGTGGAAAATTCGCGTGCCCACCCAGAACTGTATCGCCTGCGGCAAATGTGAGATGGTTTGCCCGCAGCAGGGCGGCCCCGCCGCCCGCATCGCGCAGGGACTTCCCCCGAACCGCGCCCTCGATTGCATCGTCTGCCACGAATGCCAGACCATTTGCCCCCAACCCAAACCGCCCAGGCAAACGGATCATGCCAAGATCAGGGATGGCTGATGCCGGCGCGGGGCGGCATCGCGGCCACCGCTTATGACAATGTCCTCTTCCAATAAAGTACCTTGAACGACACGAGTCGTTGGATCATTTCGCAAAGATTCGGCCAAAGGGTTGCGCTATTTTTTCTCCTGCAAAATGCGGCGCATTTCCTGCTGGTATCCTTCCATGTCATCCAGGCGCAGCAGGGTAAGACCGTAGAGGCCGAAGGCATAAGTCTTGAGACCCAGCGTGCGGGCGTTGGGCGATTCCGCGCCGGTGCCTTCGAAGCGCAGCGTGTGCTTGCCCGCCTTGAGGTCGTGGGTGTCCAGGGAAATCCATGCGGGATCTATGTTGATGATGACGAAATCAATCGGACTGCCAAGTTTCTTTTCGTTGAGATAGGCTTGATAAATGCCTCCCAGGATGCTGTGTACGAAAATGCCATCCAATCGGTAGCGCCCGTCTTGCTCTACTGTGAAATCGAACTCGATGCTGCCGTTGGGGACCGCAGGGAAATAGGCCATAAACGGCCCCTGCGGCATGACCAGCATCGGCGGGTCGGCCCGGTATTCCAATTCGCTCGCGAGCAATATCTGATACGGCGGCAGGCGCTCTTCCAGCGGAGCGATAGGTTCTTCAAACGCAGCCGGAGGATACTGGTACCAATAGGCAACGGAACTCACCCAATCCGGACGTTCGATGAATCCGCCCAATTCAAAATTGGTGATGCTCCCCCGATCATTGTAGACGCTGCCTTTGTGCTCGATCTCCAGGCGCAGCGATTTCTGGAACGGCACCGGGTCGGGAATATGCCAGCGGTAGGCCGTAACGCGGTCCCCAGTGAATACGCCCTCGTATAATGTCACACCGTGGAAGGGCGTGCAGAATTCCCTGAAGCCCCACGCGTCGTTGAAATAATCCTCAGTGCCCGTGCCGCGCAGTTGCGGATATTCCGCGCCGTCAATGTAGAAGAAGTCGTCGCCTTCCCCGAACCAGCCGGTCTCCATCTGGTGCACCGAATAGACCGTGCCGACATAATGGCCGCGGCCTTCGGTTTCCAGAATCACATAGTTTCCGGGTTTTGCCGGACATTCCTGGCGGTAACGTGCATGAAAATAGGCTGTATCCTCCGGCAATTGCTCCAGTTTGCGCCAGTTGAGATAGTAATAGAACGAGTCCACCCGGTACACGGACGATTCGTTGGAAACCGTGATCTTGATGCGTTCGCGGAAGGGCATGCGCCAGTAGCAGGTCCGCGAGCGACCATGAGACGAGACCGTGACCGGAAGGGAAGTCACGTTTTTGAACGCGCCATGTCCCACGGCGAAAAAGTCGCCCAGCGGCGCTTCGACGCTGGGCTTCTCGTTGCCATCGTAGTAAACCCGCAACACCACCGAGCGCCCGTGAAACGGGTCATACGCCCCGATGGTGTTCCAGAAATGGGTGATCACACCCGGGCCTTCCTCGTCCATGAGCACCAACGTCTCCCCCGGCGGGATGGGCTTGGCGTCTCCATTGCGTTCCAGATCGGGGTGGGAACTGCTGGCCCGCCGGGCTTCGTAATCCTGTTGCCGCGTAAGCGCATCCAATGCGTTGTCTATCGGGGGAATCGCCATCGCGCCGCTGGATACGACCAGCAACACCGGCAAAAGGTACCGCATCCACATTTTCCTCATCAGTTATTCTCCTCGATTCGCAGTCCGAAGCCGCGAATGGTGTGAACGCCTTACACCAATGCGTCCAGTTCTTCCACAAGATTGCTGAAGTGCTCCAAGGCGCAGGTTACCGGTTCCGGACGGATCAAATCCACCCCGGCATCCCGCAGCAGGTCGAGCGGGTATTTTGACGCGCCGCTCCCCAGGAACGCGAGGTACCGGTTCCGTGCGGGGGCGCCGTCCTGCAGCACCGCATTGGCAAGGGCAATTCCCGCCGAAAGCCCGGTCGCATATTTGTACACATAGAACGCATGATAGAAGTGGGGGATGCGTAAACCTTCCAGGGAAAGCACATCATCAATAGCGAAATCCGGGCCGAAATAGACTTCGAGCAGTTCCCGGTATTCCGTCCTCAGCCGCTCCAGCGTCAACGGCTCGCCCGCCTCGGCGATGGCATGAATCACTTTCTCATACTCCGCGAACATCGTCTGGCGGTAGATGGTGCCCCGGATTTCATCAATTTCCCGGCAAATCAGTGCGGCCCGCTCCGCCTTGTTTTTCGCCTTGGGGATCAGATGTCTGCTGAGCAGGCATTCGTTGAAGGTCGAGGCGACCTCCGCGACAAAAATCGCGTAATGGCTGTAATGATAGGGCTGGTTCCGGCAACTGTAGAAGGTGTGCATGGAATGCCCCGCCTCATGGGCCAGTGTAAACATGCTGTCCAGCACCTGGGGCTTGTAGTTCATCAGGATATATGGGGGACTGTCGTAGCACCCATACGAAAACGCCCCGGAACGTTTATCTTTGTTCTCGTAACGGTCCACCCAGCGTCCGGTCGTCAATCCCTTGCGCAGCGTTTTCCCGTAATCCGCGCCCAGCGGTTGGAGCGCCTCACAAATGGTGTCCACTGCATGCCCGTAGGGAATATCCACCGGCGGGGTCTTGGCAATTGGCGCGAAGAGATCATAGGCGTGCAAGTCTTTCAGACGCAGGGCGCGTCGCCGCAGTTCATGGTAGCGAAAGAGCGCGGGCAGATGTGCGCGCACCGTGGCAATCAGGTTGTCATAAACGGATATGGGCACCTTGTCGCCAAAGAGCGCCGCCTCCAGCGCTGAAGGATAATTCCGCACTTTAGCGTAATACACATCCTGCAGCACCGACGAACTCAAGGTCGCGGCCAGCGTGTTGGCGTGATCCTCGTAGGCTTTGTAATACTGATGGAAGGCTTGTTGTCGCACGCGCCCCTCCCGCGATTCCAACAATACACGGAAAGACCCGTGCGTCAATTCGACCTGTGTCCCTTTATCGCCCTTGACGATGCCGAAAGATAGATCGGCGTCGTTCAACTGCCCAAACACCTTCCCTGCGGTCCCCGCCACTTCGCCCTGCATCGCCAGCACCCGCTCTTCCCGTTCCGATAGGATATGCGGCCGGTACCGCAGCAGTTTTTCCAGGTTGAAACGATAGGGCTGCAACTCCTTGGATGCCAGGAATTGCTGCATCCGAGACTTGGGAATCCGCTGGATTTCCGGCTCAATAAAACACGTCTGCTCGCCCGCGACGGTCATTACATGGGCATAGTGCGCCAGAAGCCCTTGGTATTTTGAATGCGAGACCTGCTCGGACGCCTTCAAATACGCATATACGCCCAGACGATCCGCAAGGCGGCCAAAGGCCGTTTCCAGGAGAATACACTCGCGCAACATTCTTGGAGACTGGCCCAATTTTCCCTTGAACCAGGCAAACTTGGGGATCATGTCCGCCAGTTCCTCAAAGCCCTTCTCCCAAGCCGCGTCGGACCTGAACAGTTTTCTTAAGTCCCATTGATCCCCGGCTGCTATCTGGCTGCGGTCCGGCGTTGCCTGGATAGATTTCATCCTGCTGCACTCCTTTGATTTGCCGATTAAGAATGGTCGGGAAGGGGTAGTATAGACAAGACGCTGCGCGAAGGCCAACCCTTGCCGTCGGATGACACGAGAGGAACGATCATGCGGGTGGCGCCGAAATGACCCGCGCGGGCCACGGACCCGAAAAATGGAACGGCGCGAAACGATGCCTGCGAGCACTCGCTTCGCGCCGAAAAAGCACGAACTGCCATCTTCCGTCTCAAATTACGTGGACAAGGATTCGGTGCGTTGCCGTACCTCTCCTTTTGCGAGAATCTCCTCTTTTCTTCCGTACAGGACATATCTCCTGTATCCCTGTTCGCGCGCTTCGTCTTCGACATACGCCTGCATCGCCGCGCGCCAGCCTTTCATCTCCGTAACGTCCCAAAGATTTTGCTCGTGGCGCGTTAAGGTGTAGCGCCAAATCTTTTGTGCCATAGTGGAACTCCTTGATCTTGGCAATTGGCCTATTGCTTTGAATACAAGGCTTTGAATAGCCGTTCATTTTCGGTGAGAGTCATAGAAGACGATAGTATAACAAAAAATGACAAGATAATCAAGGTGCGATTATTACTCATGTCAAAACTCTTTTAAAATGTCACATGCTTTGACTCGTTAGAAATGTCACAT
>CAZLII010000356.1:0-5329 GCA_964559065.1 uncultured Nitrospirales bacterium
TGTTTCCTTTATACCATAGCGTTGAGGCGTTCTGCGCCGAAAATGGCCAGCCAGGCAATGCAACCTACAGGAGCAATACCTTCGACCTGATGACCTTTCGCGACTTCAATATTACCGAAGTGGAAGACGATTCCGGGAACAAGAAGACGCTTGCCTGCAATGAGCGATATTATGTGCCAAGTGAAATCACCTGGCTGCTGAAGACACTGGGATATGCGAAAGTAGAAATCTTCGGCGCGAAGTTGGGCGGGTTTTCCAGGGACGACGCCTTGACCACCGAAGATTTCGAAATGCTTGTGGTCGCTGAAAAGCAATCTGTCGGCTTTGATGCCGCCTGATCCCGGACAGGGCTTTGCCCCAGGGGACTTTGGGTGTCATGGCGCTTGCCTTGTTCGTGATGCCGGATTGGGCAGATCAATCAAGCGGTTCAAATCCGCCAAAAAATAAATGGCCAGCGAAACACCGGGAGGAAGACTCATGAAATCGTATAACCGCCGCGCGTTCCTGCGCATGTCATTGGCCGGCGTGGGAGCCGGCGCAGCAGGGACGTTCTTCGACAAACGCAATCTCTGCCGGGCGGGATACGCGTCAAAGCGATTCAATGTCCTGCATGTCATCTCCGATGACCTGTGCAGCCGACTCGGATGCTACGGCGACGCGATGGTGAAATCGCCCAATATAGACCGCCTGGCATCGCGGGGCGTGCGCTTCGACAACGCGTATTGCCAGTATCCTCTGTGCAACCCAAGCCGCGCCTCCTTCATGACGGGGCTGCGCCCCGATACCACGCGCGCCTATGAGAACCAGACCAATTTCCGCGATACGGTCCCCAATGCCGTCACCTTGCCACAGAGTTTCCGGAAGGCGGGGTACCATGTGGCGCGGGTCGGAAAAATCTATCACTACGGCGTTCCGTCGCAGATCGGCACGGACGGCATGGACGACCCCGCCTCATGGGAGGATGTGGTCAATCCCAAGGGACGCGATGTGGACGATATCAGCCTCGTTGATGTGCTCACGCTCGGCCCTGACGGGACCGCCACCACCCGGAAGGCCGAGCGGCTGGGGGACACGGGCGGCACCCTCAGTTGGCTGGCCGCCGACGGCGCCGACGAGGAACAGACGGACGGCGTCGGCGCCACGGCCGCCATCGAGATGCTCGAACGGCTTTCCAAAGAAGAGAATCCTTTCTACCTTGCCGTGGGGTTCTATCGTCCGCACACGCCGTTTGTCGCGCCAAAGTCTTATTTTGAGTGGTACCCCCGCGATGCCATCGCGCTGCCGGAAGTTCCCCCGGACGTGGACAGTCTCTTCCCCGCGCCGGCCCTGGAGTCGCGAAAACCCGAAGAAGCGGCGATGAATGATGACCTGCGCCTGAGGGCCATTCAGGCCTACTATGCCTCCACGTCTTTGATGGACGCCCAGGTCGGGCGTCTGCTCGACGCCCTCGAAAGGCTCGGTCTCACGGACAACACCATCGTGGTCTTTCACAGCGACCACGGATATCACCTCGGCGAGAAAAACCTCTGGAAAAAACAGAGCATTTTCGAGGAATCCGCCCGCGTTCCGCTCATCATTTCCGTGCCCGGAAACACAACCAACGGGCGGGCCTGCAAACGCACGGTGGAACTGGTTTCCCTGCACAAAACGCTGACCGCGCTCTGTGGTATTGACGCCGGCGCCGCGACCGAAGGCCACAACTTTCAGCCCCTTGTCGCGGATCCCTTGGCAAAGTGGGAACATCCTGCCTATTCGCAGGTGCGGCGCTCTCGCCGGCAGGGACAGCGCAGCGAACCGCTGATGGGGCGTAGCGTCCGTTCCGAGCGGTGGCGCTATACCGAATGGGACGATGGCCGCTCAGGCGTGGAATTGTACGATCACGAACAGGACCCGCAAGAAATGAAAAACCTCGCCAACGACCCCGAGTACAAAGAGGCCGTCGAGATGATGCAAACGCTGCTCCGAAATTCCATCTCCCGTGCGGACTGAGACGTGATTCAGGGATGAGTGTCTTCGACTCATGCCGCGTGGCTACATGCCGAGCGTGAACATCCGGTCGAGGTCGTAGTTGCTGTAGGCCCGGAACCCGATCAGCGTTTCGGTCTTCAGAATGCCGTCAATACACAGCATGCCGTTCGTGACGATGTCGGCCAGGTCGTCATTGTTCTGAACGCGCACGATGACCGCGATGTCCCAGGCGCCCGCCACCGAATACACCTCGGACACCCCCTTCAGTTCGAGCAGCGCCTGCGCCGTCTCGTCAATCGCGCCGCGCTTCACATTCGCCAATACAATCGCCGTGACCATGGTTTCCATCCTCCGACGTTGCCTTCGGGATGTCGGTTCCTGATGACTTTCCGAAACCAACTCTGTATGCTTCTTATTCTGACTGAATGTTGCTGGACAAGAAACAGATTTGTGAGAACGATTTCTATGTTGTTGAAAATATAACATACGATACGGAGGACCGTAAATGTGAAGGACCAGAAGCGAAATCGCCGATTGCGCATCATGGTATGCAAGCCTGGCTGGTTGATGATATTGGTCTGTGCCGTGACGTTTTCATCCGCCCATACGAGTATGGCGGGCGGGGAGGGCCATTGGCCGGATTGGCGCGGACCCACCGCCGACGGCCACAGCGACGCCACGGGTCTTCCCTTGAACTGGTCGGAGACCGAGAACATCGTCTGGAAAACCCCCATACATGACGATGGCTACTCGACTCCCGTGGTATGGGGCGAGCAAATCTGGCTCACCACCGCCACCAAAGACGGCCGGACGCTTTATGCGGTCTGCGTTGACGTGAATACCGGCGCGGTCGTCCACGATATCGAGGTGTTTCATCCAAGCGAACCGCAGCATATCAACCCAAACAACACGTATGCGACGCCGTCGGCCGTGGTGGAAGAGGGGCGGGTCTACGTGCACTATGGCACGCATGGGACGGCCTGCCTGAATTCAAAGACGGGCGAGGTGCTGTGGCGGCGGACCGATCTGAACTGCGATCACATACAGGGTCCCGTGTCATCGCCCATGCTGTTTGACGACCTGCTTATTGTGCACCTCGAGGGCGGGGACGTTCAGTTTATCGCCGCTTTGAACAAGATGACGGGAGAGACGGTCTGGCGCTATGACCGGCCCCGCGATCTTTACGAGGGCGTGGAGCCGGCGTATCTCGTCAAAGCCTATCAGACCCCCGTGATTGTCGAGGTGGACGGCAAGCCTCAGATGCTCAGTAACGGCGCCATGCTCGTGACAAGCCATGATCCGCGAACCGGCGAGGAACTGTGGCGCGTCCGATACCGTGACGACAGCACGATCTCACGAATCGTGAGCGGCCTTGGGCTCCATTTCATCAATACCGGCGGTTCCCCGGACGCGCCGTACTTGTGGGCCGTGCGCCAAGGCGGTGTCGGAGATGTTACGGACACACACGTCGTCTGGAAGATGACCGAAGACGTGCCGCTCAAGGCATCGCCTGTGCTGGTCGGCGATTTGCTCTACACGATGAGCGACAAGGGCGTGCTCCTGTGTATCGAAGCGAAAACGGGGGCAATTGCATGGTCCGAACGCATTCGCGGCGACTACGGCCCGTCGTTGCTGTATGCCGACAACCGGATATACGTTCTCAGCATGAGAGGCAAGACCACCGTCATCGCGCCCGGACGCGAGTTTCGGCTGTTGGCGGTCAACGAGTTGGACGGACGTTTTGGCGCTTCGCCCGTCGTGGTGGGCAAGTCACTCCTCCTGCGCAGCACGACGCACCTGTATATGATTCGGGAAACACATCTGAGTGTGGAATGACGGGTTACGTTCATTTCACTGGATGGGCCTGCGGGTTGCAATGGTTTTTTTGCAGACTTTGTGGTAGAATTGGGCAACAACCATTCCTTTTAAAACAGGCAGAATCGCATGAAAACGCCATTTAATGTCCCCACGATTGTTAGCATTGTGTTAGGGCTGTGTCTTTCTTTGGGAGGGGTTTGCCAGGTGGGGACTCAGGGGGCGAGCGTACCCCTCACCACGCAAACGGTGGAGGCCGGAGTTCCGTACAACATTTATTTCGGGGACCTTCACAATCACAGCAAACTTTCGGACGGCGACGGCAATCCGGACGAGGCGTATGCCCATGCGCGTGATGTGGCCGGCTTGGATTTTTTTTCGCTTTCCGATCATGCGGAAAACTTTTGGCCCTGGGACAACAAATGGGAAACGCTGAAGAATACCGCCCAGGCATTTTATGCTCCGGGCGAATTCGTGACGCTGTGGGGATTTGAGTGGAGCCACCCGCTGATGGGCCACATCTCCGTTTTTAACACGGACGACTACACCAACGCCATCACCAATCCGCTCTTGGCGACTTTCTTCAACTGGCTCAAGAACCGGCCCCAGGGATTCGCCATGTTCAATCATCCCGGTCGCCAGGATGATACGGGAACGGAATTCAACCATCTTGATTTGGTGAGCGATGTTGCTGGTCAAATGGTCGGCATAGAAACCTTCAACAAGGGCAACAGTTACAATACATATTTTTATGTCAGCGCCTATGGTTCCGGTAAAAGTTATCTTGATTTGGGGAATACGAAAGGCTGGCGGCTTGGCGCGATGGGCGGTTTTGACCATCATGGCACGACCTGGGGTTCCAGCACTACCTTCCGGACCGGCGTGCTGGCGACCGAACTGACCCGGGAAGCCATAGTTGACGCGTATCGCAACCGGCGGTTTTACAGCACGGAAAACGCGGATTTGCATCTCGATTTCCGGTGCTCCGGCTACCCGATGGGTTCTCAATTGACCGGGGTGCCGCTTCAGTTCACCGTATCCGCGTGGGATGGCAGCGGCGATTTGATCGAGGAAGTCCGCCTCTATCGCAACGGCGTCATTCTGGATACCCGCCTTGTTAACGACAATGACGTGACAGTGTCTTTTTCGGACCCAGCGCCAAACGCGAAAGATTATTATTATGTAATTGTGGGACTGAATGTCGGAAATCATGATGGCCGTCCCGATGAAGCCATCAGTTCTCCCATTTGGTGTACTGCGTGTGAGCCGGGCGAAGGCGAAGGCGAGGGCGAGGGCGAAGGCGAAGGCGAGGGCGAAGGGGAAGGCGAAGGCGAGGGCGAAGGCGAGGGCGAAGAACCCGATTTGCTCATCCTGCCTTACATGATAGACCTCGACGAAGTGCCCATTGGCCAGTGCGCCACGGGTGTTTTTACGCTGACCAACAACACCGAGGAACCAATTATTGGCGTCGCCACGGTTGATCCGCCGTTCATCCTGATATCGGGATTCCTTTTCAACATTCTTCCCGGTGAATCGCATGAAACGA
>CAZLII010000357.1:0-5327 GCA_964559065.1 uncultured Nitrospirales bacterium
GCGATCCGTGAAACCATTGCCGCCGCGCGGATGCGCTGGCCTGACGGCCGCATCCGGGTCCTGTTCGAGCCGCGCTCAAACACCACTGTGACTCGTCGCTTCCAGGGTGATCTGACAGACGCCTTTGCCGGGGCGGATGAAGCGTGGCTTGGACCGATCTATCGCGCCGACCGCATTCCCGAAGAAGAACGTCTGGACCGCGCCGTCATGGCGGATGCGCTGCGCAGGCACGGTGTTGCCGCGCAATACTCGGATGACGTGGCCGCGATGGCGCGGGAAGTTATGGCGACAGGCAAACCGGGCGATGTCGTGCTGGTGTTGAGCAACGGCGCCTTCGGCGGCATCCATGCCCGGTTCAAGGACGCCGTTTTGTGATGGAAGAGGTATAATGGGACCAAGGGATTGTGGCGATGACGAACAGGCGACTGAAAGGCATTTTCGAAGAAGCGGCTGAACTGGCCCGGGCGGTGCCGCCGGATTTGCGCGAGGCCGCTTTCAACCGCGCTGTGGACGCCATCATGGACCATCAATATGCAACGGGAACGCGTTTCACGCCGAATATGGCGGCTTTCCCATCGCAGGGCGGAGAGCGATTGGACGCGTCGCGGGGTATGTGGACTGAATTTGACGACGACGCAAAGGGGGAACTCTTGTCGGTCGTGTTTCAAGGGGCGGGACTTGCCGCCAAGGCGGCATGGCGCGGAGGAGAGGTCCTGCGACAAATACTTTTTCCCGATGTGCCGCCGCGCCGTGGCACATTGGCCAGGACGCAAGAGGCGAAGCGCTCGCGCCGCCGTACGCGCGGCAGGGAACATGCCGGCGCGTTGGGCGCAATGCAGGATGTGGCCACCGACCTGCTCGCCATCGGATTTTTCAATACCGCCCGCACGCTCAGCGAGGTGGTGGACCATCTCCAAAGCGAAGGCGTCCGAGTCAGTGCGCGCGACGCGGCCGACCTGTTGGCCTGGATGACGCAGGCGAACCTGATTCTGTGCGGCGTCAATCGTCTGGGCCGGGTTTTTTTCCGGTCGGCATAACGCCGGGTTCAGCGTCTTGATTTCCGGCAGGCATGCTCGAAGATCTGTGAGGCGCTGAAGACCACACCGGTCCGAAACAATGGGGGACGAGACCCGTATTGGGGCGGATAAAAGGACATTCGCGGCGGATTCATTGGGGCCGCCGCGAATGCCTGGAAGAAGAAGGGTGGATTACCTTACATACACTGTGCGAACGGCTTGGCTTGCATTTCCAACATCATCTTTCACGCTGTAGAACACATAATAGGTGCCGCTTCTCAGGGTGCTGACATTGTTTTTTGTGACAATCCGCGCACTGACATCCCCGCAAATATTGTCCCATGCCGTGGCGCCGGCATCAACATACCTGGAAAAACGACGCACGGTCACGACAGAAGACCCGTTCAGGACAATCACCGGCGCGGTGCGGTCCAGCACCAATTGGTTCGTCGCATCCGCGGTATCCTTGCCCTTGTCGCTGACACGCGCCACTGCGCGCACCTCATAGACGCCGTCGTCCAGTGCTTGCACAATCTGCGCCGACCAAGTGGAACCGGACACCGTGGCGCGGTGGTAATTCACGCCGTCCACACTCACATCAACAACAGAGGCATTCTCCACTGTTCCGGTGATTGTGGGATAGGTCTGGTTGGTCGAGAGGGGATTCACAGTCACTTTGATCTCAACCGGCGTCGAGGCCGGGAGCGTCACCGTGACAGTGTTGTTGCCGCCTTGGCGCACATGAAATTGCACTTCCCGCGTGGTGTCATTGTGCTGTACGATAACGCGATAGCGGCCATGATAACCCGTGAACTGGTACTGGCCGGATTGGGTTTGGCCGGTCTGCTCTGTTTTCCACTCGTCGTGAATAAGTTGCTTCAGCGCGTTATAGACCGGCTTCGGGGAACAGTCGCTGCGCAGCATGCCGCCGCCCGGCACCCACGCGCCGGTATCGGAGAAGTCCCACCAACTGATCGCTTCCACGGCGGGGTGCGCAAAACAAATCCGATAGAAGGCTTCGGCATAAGCCGCCTGAGTGCTTTCATCCCAAACGCCGCGCCATACCGCCCCGGTGACGGGTTGGCCGTTAGAGGCTGGAGTGAATTCCGTGATGTGCACTTTCTTGCCCAGAGCGGCATATTGGTCGAGGATGTAGCGCACATGCTCCAGCGGGAACGCCCGGTCCACCGGCGCGTGCGCCTGGAAGCCCATTGCGTCAAAGGAGACGCCATCCGTATTGGCTTGCTGGATCAGGTTGTAATATTCCGGCAGGCCGTTGTAGAAGTGGCCGTATTCGTTCACAATCAATCGTCCAGCGGGGTCAATCGCGCGCGCCCATTGATGCGCCGGATTCAGCGTTAGCCCCGGCGCATTCACAGGCTCATTCACCACTTCCCAGTTCTTGATCAATCCCGCATAGCGCTGCATGATATCGGTCACATGCGCCTGCTGAAGGGTGGCATTGGGCATGCCGCCGGACCAAGGCGGAATCGCCGCCGGGTCCGTCCACAACAGGGCGTGTCCCTTCGCTTCAATGCCGTTCGCCACACACCAGTTCACCATGGCGTCAATCCACGCATACTGGCGCTGGCCGTAAACCGGCTCGATCAACGACCAATAGAACGGAACCGTGGCATAATTGAAGAGTTCCGCGAAACGTTGCTTATAAACCTCGTTAAGCGACGGGTTGCTGAACTGCTCATAACCGCAGATATTCGCCCCAAAAAGAAATTCATGGCCGATCTGTTCCACCGTCACTGAGGCGCCTTGGACCGGCTTGCCCGCCGCATCCAACACCGTCACCGTCGCCGCGCCCATTCGATGCTCCACTATGGCCGCGGTGGTTGCGGCCAGCAATGCGTTTTCGCGCGCCTGCACGCTCGTGAGCCACGCCGACCGCGTGGTGATGATGGGGTCCGTCGCGCCGCCCGGCGCAAATACGCCGATGGCATCCAGATAAATGTTGCGGTCTTCATACGCGCTGATGGCGTCGTTCAGGAAGGCCATGCCAATGGTATAGACACCCGGGTCCAATGCCACCGAGAAGTTGTACTGCACCATGGTCATTGTGCCGACCGTCACGGTGTCCCGGGGCAGACCGTCAATGCTCAGTCCCATCACCGGCCACACGCCGTCCATTGGGGTGCCCAGCGCCAATGCCGCCACTTGGTAGGTGCCGCTCTGGTATATGCGCACATATTCTGCCACTTCGCCATTAATGTAAAGATGGCCGTCCGGGCTGTCTTTGAGTGAAGCATTCCGCGCCTGGAAAACCAGCGCCGTTGCATCCGCCACGCACAGCGCCATCCCAATCAGTATCATGCTTGTCAGTCGTGTCATGGCCTTTTCCTCCAAGGTGGTTCGACTTTCCATTCCACCAAGGGGAAACGCAGGAGCCGTGCCATGATGCAGGGAAAAGGAAAAAAGACATAAGTTCATTCTTCTGAATAACTTATGGATTCTTTGAAGAATGCAGCGACCGAGAGAAGTCCGGCGTTCTGTCGAAGGGCTGGCAAACTGACGAATTCCTGTCAACATCTTTGCGCTTGCCCGAACGTCTTCGCTAGAATCCGCCCATGAAGATTCAAGTCATTGGCGCGGGCGGCTGGGGTCTGGCCCTCAGCCGCCTGCTTGCGATACGCGGCCATGCCGTTCATCTCTGGTGTCGGGAGGAGGATGACCCCGACCGCCTTCGCGAGACCCGGCGCAGCGACGTCTATTTGCCCGGCGTGGTCTTGCCGGATGCCGTGGCGGTGGCGCGCGAGGTGGATGCAACGGCGGCCATGGTCGTTCTGGCCGTGCCTTCCCACGCCATGCGGACCGTGCTCCGAAGCCTGCCCATCCCCCAAGGAGCGATTCTCGTCAGCGTGGCAAAGGGCATTGAGAACGACACGCTTATGCGTATGAGCGAGGTCATCGCGGCGTGCGCCCCCGACAGACCAATAGCGGTCTTGTCCGGGCCGAGTCATGCGGAAGAAGTTGCGCGCGACCTGCCAGCGTCGGTGGTGGTTGCCAGCGCGAATCCGGCTGTCAGCGGCAGCGTACAAGAAGCGTTTTTCGGCCCGACCTTTCGCGTATATACAGGCGATGACGTGATCGGGGTCGAACTGGGCGGCGCGCTGAAAAATGTCATCGCAATAGCGGCGGGGGCCTGCGACGGCCTGGGGCTGGGCGACAACGCCAAGGCCGCATTGATCACCCGGGGACTCGCCGAGATTGCCCGACTGGGCGTCGCCTGCGGCGCGTCGCCCCTCACCTTTGCCGGCCTCAGCGGCATGGGCGACCTCATCGTCACCTGCGCCAGCCGCCTTTCCCGCAACCGTCGCGTGGGCGAGGCCCTCGCCCGAGGCGAGACGCTTGACGCGGTGCTCGCCGCCTCCCCCATGGTCGCCGAAGGCGTGCGCACCGCCCGCGCCGCCCATGCCCTGGCCCTGCGTAACAATGTGGACATGCCCATCATCCGCGCGGCGTATGAAGTGCTCTACGAAGGCGCGTCGCCCCGCGCCGCTGTCGCCGCGCTCATGCAGCGCGACGCCCGACCCGAACTGGGATAAGGGTTCCCGCCGATGGGGAAGGCATTTACACATTCAGAGAGAAAAAGGAACACTGATGTGCACTAATCTGCACTAATAAAGTATTCTGTATTTCGCCTCCATGAACAACACGCTTATTCTCGGACTGTAGCGTGCAATGGGGAAAAGCGACACTATGTTAGTGCCGATTAGCGTAGATTAGCGTTTTAGAAAGAAGGAAATATTGCGATGTACAAAGAGGAAGAATATCGGCTGATGGGGGCTGCATTTGAGGTGTACAACGAGCAGGGACCTGGTCTGGCAGAGGAAATTTACCAGCAAAGCCTCGAGATCGAATTGGAACTGCGTGGAATCCCCTTCCAAGCAAAGAAGGAATTGAACGTTTACTACAAAAGCCGTTTGCTCGACACGCGATACAAACCCGATCTTTTGGTCTGCTTGGGGATCGTGGTGGAACTGAAGGCCGTGAGCGATCTTACGTCCGAACACGAGGCGCAATTATTCAATTACATGCGCATCGCCCGACAGCCAGTGGGTTACCTTATCAATTTCGGCCACAAGGATGAACTCGAATGGAAACGTTTCATCCTGTCCGATTTTCATGAGAAGAAGGAACACTAATCTGCACTAATCTGCACTAATTGTTTTTTTTGTTTTCCCCTGTCATGAACAAGTAACCGTTCACGGGCGCGCAGAGTATTGTATTCCAATGGTTTTGTGCTGATTTCGCAAAAACGAGGGACAGACCCGTCTCGTCCGTCTGCGACGGACTCGCTTG
>CAZLII010000358.1:0-5319 GCA_964559065.1 uncultured Nitrospirales bacterium
GTTCTTCCAACGCGTAACTGCTGTTGGATTGGCCCTCCCCCGCGATGCGCATTCCCAAAGGCGATTATTATCTCTATCGGGTGGACCTGCTCGACAGTTTCAGCGGCTATCCGCGTGATGCGACGGCCTTGTATGCGGGGGGCAATACGACACTGAAGACCGGCGGCCCGGTGAGTCATGCAGTGTCTGTGAAACGTGCCGGCGGATATTTGTCCCTGGACTATGCCTTGACGGGCATTGACAAGACGCGGTACAGCACCGATACGGAGTACAGAAACCCGGCCCAATTTGCCGTGTATCGGGGCGATCGGAAGGTCGGCGGGGCCAAGTTCGAGTATGGGTGAGGCGGCACTTGTTCGTACTCATGGCGAGTACCCCTGACTGCATACGGCGCATTGAGTATCGTCGGCATTCAAGACATTGGGCCGATGGGACCGCGCGAAAGCGAGCCAGTCATTTACCAGTGGCCGGCATATTTCCATCTTTCACGGCTGATTCCTGTGGCGGTGCTACTGGCCCTGCTCTTGCGCGCGCCCAATCGCACGCGCAGCGCGTGGTGGATACTGCTTCCCGCGCTGGCCCTGCCGTTTGTCGCGTCATGGGCGCTTGCGCTGAGCGGATTGGCCCGGTATCTCGCATTGTTGGACGATGTCGTCCTCATGTTCTTTTTCGGCTTGGCCTTTCTGTGGCTGCTGGGGGATAAACTGGCCGATCTGCCGCGCCCGACGGCCCTGGTTTATGCGGCCTGGCTGCTGCTGCTCGCCGGGATCATTGGGCTGATAGGCGTCTCGACTTTCGATCCGCACCTTTTCTTGATTCCGACGGCGATTGCATATGGTTTTATCTCCGCTTTGGCGGTCATCGCCCTGGCGCTTGCGGGGCTTGCGTGCAGAAAGTGGTATTCGCCCCGGCGGTTCCTCATCAGCCTTTTTGTCGTGATCGCGCTTGGGGCGGGCGGCGTGGCCATGTTCTTCAGCCTGATGTCGCTGCTGCCGTCGTTGCTGATCGAAGGGGAGATGATGGGTTGGTATATGCTGCCCGCAATGATGGGAATGCTGATGGGGGGACTTTTGGGGGCGACTGTCCTTTTTTTGCTTCTGCTGCCCTTTGTCGCGCTGGCCATATGGAATCCGGCATATCGCCCGCGTTTTTATGCCATCTTCCGATTGCCGGGGATGGATTCCGAACAAAATACGGCGTATAGTGAGCCAACCATCGGGGACTTGGAGTCATGAAGTACATGTGTCGCGGGACTGGGATGATAGTTGTGTTGTGTCTGTTCTGCATGGGGACGCAAGGACAGACGATCGAACTGCTGCTCAAATACGAACGCTATCCGGATGCGGAAGCGGAATACCGCTTCCGTCCACACGGGTTCGCGCACCTGGAGTTAATGACCGCCCCGCCCGAGGGCGACTGGAAACTGCCTGAACGTATCGCTGCGCTTCCAGTGTATGCGTCGGTCAGGATCGGCGAACAGGAACGGCTGTTGCTGCTGGACCAAAGCAGCAAGAGCGCCCAATTCTATGATCGCGTCTATTTTGACGCCAACGCAAATCGGGACCTGACCGACGACCCGGTCGTGGATGCGCGGCATGTCAGGAACCAGGAAGGCCGATATTTTGGGGCGAGTTTCCCCGGTATGGACATAGCGGCTTTGATAGACGGCGTTGCGCTTCCCTACAGTTTCTGCGTTGAGGCGAATTACTGGTCGGATGAACCGCTTTCCTGGGGGGGCTGGCTGAAGAACTTGTTTTCAGGGAAAGCGAAGCCTGAGAAACCGATTGACATTGACCGGCTCAACGTCTATGTCAGACCACATTGCATGTACACGGCCGAACTGGACTTGCAGGACGCCAAGTACCGGATATGTCTGGGTGACAGCAATGTCAACGGCCGATTCGATAATTGGGGCAAAATGCGAGAAGAACGGTCGGAATTCGATAGCCGATTGTGGCCCCAGGGCGACAATTTCTACATGGTCGCCGCCGACGCGAGCCTGGACTATTATGACGGCCAACTCCTGGGGAAATACCTCAATCTGAAGGATGCGCTCTATGCCGTGGATATTTCCATCACGGGTCAGCGGTTTATCCTGACGCCCATCACGGAAGGGGCGGCAAGGCTGGAATTGTCCGCACCCGTCCATCGTATCAACTTGATGAATGCCGACGATTGCATAATGGCCTATCTGCCGGGCAAGACGGTCTTGGGGCCGGCGGGGACTTACCGGCTGTTGAATTACATGATATATCGCGATGAACCGGAGGGCGCGCGCTGGCAACTGGTCGCAAGCGGCACTTGGGATTCGCCCGAAGTGACCGTGGCCGCCGGGGCCGCCGAAACCTATGCGCTCGGCGAACCGTTCCGCCCCATCGTGTCCGTGCCGCAATGGGCGCGCCAGAATATGCGACACGGCATGCAGGAGGCATATCTGGAATTGTCTATTCAGGGCGCGGGCAAAGAGATTGTATCGGACTTGGCATGCATTCGCGATGCCGAGAAATCAACAGTCCCGATGGAGAGACAATTCAAGCGCCGACCGAAGGAAGCCACGTACAGGGTTCTCAAACCGGATGGTGAAGTGGCGGCTCAAGGGACCTTCGAGTATGGCTGAGGCTTCAGTTGCTCGGCCACATGGCGTGGCCCCCAAAAGGACATTGACTACCGCGTGGTATGCCAGTTCGCCGTCGGCCCGTTTGAGACGGTCCTCGAGCCAAGCGCCATTCGTTTTTAATCGCAGAATCGCCGTGACAGCGCGCCGCAGAAGCAGCCATATCGTTGCTTCTGCGGATTTTATTGTGGAAAACAACGCGGGCGTCCCGTTTGCAAAGGACAGCAAGGACGGCAAAGACAACAAAGACAGCAAGGGAAAAAAGCGATTTTAGACTCTTTGATTGCGTCTTCTGCGCGTCTCGCGCAGATTTTTGATGAAGGTTGTCGTCTTGCCATGTGTTGCGCAACGGTTTTTTGCCCCAAGGCCCGTCACCCCCGCGAAAGCGGGGGTCCAGAAAAGGCCGGCGGCCCCCGATGCGCGATGCTGGATTCCCGCCTGCGCGGGAATGACGACGGTGTTTTCTTGAGGGACCTTGTTAAACAAATGTGGTTGCGGCTATGCCGCGTTAGGAGATGATGAAAAGACTATGAGCAATTGCGGCGAATATTCATCAACGTGTTCAGAGAAACAGATGCCCTCGTGCTGCGGTGGAGCGAAGTCGGGAGAAGACGCAGTTCCGGCGTCCGTGGCATGGTTTGATCACATGATTGAACATTGCCTCGACTATGCGCGCGCGGAACATGCGCAGGGGCGGCCGATTGTAGGCATCATGTGCGAGTTTACCCCGCGCGAACTGATCTTCGCGGCGGGCGGTGTGCCGGTATGCCTGTGCGGCGGGTCCGCGGCCACGATTCCCGCCGCGGAGGAAGACCTGCCCGTGCTGCTCTGCCCGCTTATCAAGTCCACCTACGGGTACCACGCGCAGAAATCCAATCCCTTCCTGGAAATGGCGGCGTTGATTGTCGCCGAGAACACCTGTGACGGCAAGAAGAAGATGTACGAACTCATGGCGGCGGCGCGGCCCATGTATGTGCTGGAACTCCCGAAACGACAGGGCGACGACGATGCGAGGGCCTATTGGGAAGCGGAAATCCGAAGGTTCATCGGAGCGCTTGAAACCCGCTTCGGCGTGCTCATCACGGACGAGCGTCTGCGTCACGCTGTTGAACTCATGAATCGGGAGCGCGCCCTGAGACGGAGGCTGGCCGAGTTGATGAAGGCGGACTGTCCGCCGCTCACCGGACGCCAGATCTTGAACCTGAAAAGCAGCATTTCGGGAATCCCCGCGGACTTGGATCAGTACGAAGCAGCGCTGAAAGCGCTTTCCGGAAAGCAAGGACCGGAAGAGCGTGCGCGCCGCGTGCGCGTATTGATGACCGGCGTGCCGGTGGTCCACGGCACGGAGCGCGTGGTGGACATCATCGAGAGCAGCGGCGGCCTGGTCGCGTGCTTCGAAAATTGCACTGGACTGAAACCCATTCTCGAAGACATTGATCCCAACGCGCCGGACCTCGTGGCTGCGCTGGCGGAAAAATACTTCCATCTCCCATGCTCGATCATGACCCGCAATGATGGGCGATTGGATTCCCTGCGCCGGCTTTCGCGGGAATACCGCGCGGATTGCATCATTGACCTCGTCTGGCAAGGCTGCCTGACCTACGATGTCGAGTCTGCCCTGGTGAAGCGTCTGGCAGAGGCGGAACTTGGGCTGCCCTATCTGCGAATCCAGACCGAATATTCCCCCTCGGACTCCGCGCGCATTGCGGTGCGCGTCCAGGCGCTTTTCGAAACCATTCGCCGGCAGACCATGCCTGAGAATCCATAATTAGCGCAGAAATCTTTCTCCAATTGGAAAATAATGATTATCACGGCCAAACGACCAAGTACGGACAAAACGGGGAGAAATGTTCCGCAGTCAATACTTTTTTCAGCCCTAAGAAAAGGGGGCAATTTCCGGGAGAACAGCATCCATGAAATCGCGTTGCACCACCCCATTTTATCAGCGCTTGTTATTCGCCATTCTTTTTTTCAGTGTTGCCCTGCTCACGGGGGGAATGGGCTATGCAACAGAGCCCGCCTGGACGCTGGCTTTGGCATGCTTCGGGACCGGGACGGGAGAAGAGACCGTTCCGAATGTCCGGGTGATCGATCTTTCCGGCGACGCGTCGAGGCAGGTAGTGATTGCCGCGGGCACGGATTCGGTCTATCAGGGACACCCCACCACTTTGTTGATGCCGGACGGCACAACGATGTTCGCCGTGTGGTGCATTGAGCACGGGGGCTTCGCCGGCCCGATGGCACGCAGCGATGACGGCGGCCTCACCTGGAAGCGGCTGGATGACACGTTGCCGGAAGGGTTCGCCAGACACAAGAACTGCCCCAGCATCTACCGCATGGTAGACCCTGTGGGAAAAGAACGTCTCTGGGTGTTCTCGGCGCAGCCGGAGATGCCCAGCATCATGAGCGAGGACGGCGGCGCTACCTGGGTGGAACGTCCGCCTTTGGGCTTCGAAAATGTAATGACGTTCAGCAGTATTATCGCCCTCAAGGATGGCCGCTATCTCGGAATGTATCACCGACGGGCGGGGAGCCTGCTCGAAGTCATGCAAACCACCTCAAATGACGGCGGGTTGATGTGGTCCGAACCGATTGTCGTGGCCAAGGTGGAAGAGAAAGCGCCCTGCGAGCCGTTCGCGTTCCGCTCCCCCGACGGCGATGAGTTGTGCTGCCTGATGCGCGAACACCCGCACAAGGGCCGCAGT
>CAZLII010000359.1:0-5313 GCA_964559065.1 uncultured Nitrospirales bacterium
GGCCGTTTCGCCCAGGGCGAGAGTGACATCCTGATCGGCACGCAGATGCTCGCGAAGGGGCACGATTACCCCGGCGTGACACTGGTGGGCGTGATCAACGCGGACACAAGCCTCTCGGTGCCGGATTTCCGCGCGGCGGAGCAGACCTTCCAGTTGCTGACGCAGGTGGCGGGCCGCGCCGGGCGCGGCGACCGGCCCGGCGAGGTGATTATCCAGACCTACCGGCCCCGCCACTACGCCATCCAGGCCGCCGCGCAACATGACTATGCCGTCTTCTACGAACAGGAGATGAAACACCGGCTCAGCGCGAAGTATCCGCCGTACCGGCGCATGGCCGGCTTCGCCGTGGAAAGCGAAGACCCCCAGGTCGCCGAACGCCACGCGATGGTGCTGCGCCGCCTGCTCCGCGAACAGCGCGAACGACTCGACTATTCCACGGTGCAACTACTCGGTCCCGCGCCGGCGGCCATCCGTCGCGTCAAGCGCAAGTACAGGTGGCACATGGCCGCGCTGTCGTCCGGCGCGGCCCCGTTGAACGCACTGGTCCGCGCGGCGCGCACCGCCTTTGAGGAGCAGCGCGGCGGCGCGGAGGTGCAGTTGAAAGTGGATGTGGACCCTTATGGATTCTATTGACCATTGGCCGAATGGCGCAAGAGATTGGTTCGGGGAACGCGCAATGACGGGTTATGAGAAATGATCACTCCAGTCGGCTATGATGTTACGACCATTGATTTTTCCGCACTGATGCAGATTATCGAGCCGTTGCCCACATCGTTCGCCTGTATATATGAGGTTTTGTGGATAATCCCACTGGAAATATCCCGAAAAACTTGACTGCGACCCATCCGATGGCCTATAGAAAGAACGCTCGAATCATGGCGTTCAAGAACACCCCATATCATCTGATGAAATCATGACAAGGGACCTATGACTTTCCTTTTTGCCATCATGACCGCAGCGCTATGCGCCGATCCGAGCGGCGCGATCGCCTATGTCGCCGGGACAAACCAGGAAGATCAGTGCGTGCATGTGCTGGATGTGGCGACGGGCGCAACGGTGCGCGTGGGACCGGGGCATCGCGATGGCGCGCCGCGCTGGTCGCCGGATGGCCAGTGGCTGGCCTTTGAGACGGTGCAACCCGACGGCCTGGGGATTTGCGTGGTGCGCGCCGACGGCTCCGAGCGCCACATGCTCCGCCATGCGGGGAAGTGGAACCGGGGGCCGCGCTGGTCGGGAGACGGACGCCGGCTCATCTACGCCGCCGACGCGGACATGGGCATGCAGCAAACGCTGATGGTCTATGATCTGGCATCGGGCGAGGAGACGGCGTGGGCGGGAGAACGCGCCGGCATGATGTGGCCCGTGTGGCTGCCGCATCTCGGCCTCCTGCTCGCGCTGGACCCCGACATTGAGGTCACCCTGGAAGGCCTTGATTTCGAGGCATTCGTCAATGACGCCCTGATAGACGGCATGGGGCTTGCCATCGGGCTGGTGGGCGAACCCGGAAATCTCTCGACAGAACCGATGCTCACCACGCGCAACATGAGCATGCCGTTTCTGCGTTTGCTCAGCAGAGACAGCCTCCGGCATGTGGAATGGGCGATTGAAATCAGCACCAGGGGCGATGCCATCGCCTTTGAATCCAACGACGGCGGATTCCGGGATATTTTTGTGGTGAGTCGGCGCGGACTCAACAACGTCAGCAACCACCACGCGGCGGATTGGAACCCGGTGTGGTCGAACGACGGGAGATGGGTCGCGTTTGAATCGTTTCGCGGGGGGCGTCGCGGCATCCACCGCGTTTTCTATGAAACCGCCCGCATCTTTTCCGTCGCGGTCGGCGATGACTATGATTGCTGGAGTCCGACATGGGGTCCCGGGGACGAATGGATCGCGTATGTTTCAGGCGAAAGCGGGCGTCCGGAAATCTATGCCGTGCATGTTGAATCGGGCAGGCGGCGTAAACTGACCGATTATTCCGGCTATTGTCTCGCGCCCGCGTGGTACGCGGAGCCGATACCATGATCGCGCGCCGCATCAGAACAGCCGCCTGCATGGCGGCGCTGTGCCTGTTCGGGGTGCATGGGGCGCTTCCGGTGGCCGGTGCGCGCGAGGCCGACGGCACGCTCGGCCTGATTCAACTGCCCAACAATGGCGTGCCGGTCATCATCGCACCCGGCGCGACCTTTGAGGCCATCCTGACCGAACCCGCCGCAATGTTTCTGGAAGGCAGCGGCGAACAGTACGCCCTGGAAGGCTTGTGGACGCCGCTGCCTGGCGACCGTGTGAAGGTGGCATGCGCCACGCCCGACACCATCCCGCCGGGCGCTTACACCATCGTCGCCGCGACCGACGCAAAAACCGACCGCACGCCGCGCTCCGTCTATATCCGCGAATCCTTTCCCGAAATCTATTCCATCGCCCACGTCACAGACACGCACATCGGAAAGGACCGCCGTTATCCCCGCCGTTCCGACGACATCATCCGCGATGTCTTCCGCGCGGTCAACGAGGACGATATCGCAATGGCGCTGATTACCGGCGACCTTACCGAAGGCGGCGAAGAAGACGAGTGCCGGCGTTTCCTCGCGCTGCTCGACCTCTGCGACGCGCCCACCTTCGTTTGTGCCGGCAACCATGACCGCAAAGATACCAACTACGAGCGCTTTTTCGGCCCGCTCTTTTACATGTTCACCTTCGGACAGGACGGCTATCTCGTTTTCGACACGAAGGACTTTGTGACCGCCGATGATCTGGGCGCGCAGCCCGGCGCGCTCGAGCGCTTCCGCCGAATTCTCAAGCCCAGTCGCTGGACGGTCGGCGTCACCCACCGCTATGAGCCGTCCATGGGCATGCGCGCGCAGATTTCGTTGTTCCTCGACAACCCCCTTGACTTTCTGGTCTTCGGGCATTGGCACCGCGAAAACACCGAACAGGAAAAGACCACCCCGTGGGGGCATACGCGTATGATCGTGACGCCCGCCGCCATTGACGGACGCATCCGCATCATTGACATGACGGCGCGCGGCATGCTCCCGCGCCCCGTCCAGCAGGTCGCGGAAACCGGCGCCGCCCCCCAACGCGAACAAGCGACGGCGCCGGGGGATGCGGAATAGCGATCGGGCAACATTTTGGCCGACTGAAGCAGTCACCACCCGTAGCCCCGACCAATGCACGGATTCAAGGCAGACCCGCTGGACATGTATGATGAATATGGTCCCCATAAGGATTGGCGCTGATTTGGAGTGCGCCGTTTGTTCGGCGCTTTGGCTGGATGGAGCGGAGGGGCTTGAAAAAGCGCCGAACAAACGGCGCACTCCAAATAATTGCCTCCGCCAAACGTGTGGCGCGGTCAGGAGATCGGCCACAACGGGAGTGGGATGGGATCAGGCGATGGGCAGGGGGACGTCGGGGAAATTGTCCATGACGCGGTCGCGGCGCATGGACTGAAGGCATTCCAGCGCCTTTTCAAAGGGGACCGTGATCTGTTCTTTCAAGCAGTAGCGCCGCCAGGTGACGGATCGGTTCTCCGCTTCTTTCCCGCCGATGATCCAGATGTTGGGAATCTTCTTGGTGACCGCGTTGCGGATTTTTTTGTTGAAACTCTCCCCGCTGTCGTCCACTTCCGCGCGGAAAAGATTATCGCGGAGCGCCGCTTCGAGTTCCCGCGCATAGGGCATCACGTCTTCGTTGACCGGCACGAGCCGCGCCTGCGCCGGCGCCATCCAGGTGGGGAATGCGCCGCCGTAGAACTCGATCAGGAACGAGATCATGCGTTCGTGGGTGCTGAGCGGGGCGCGGTGGATGATGAAGGGACGCTTGAGCGCGCCGTCCTTGTCCACGTAGGTGAGGTCGAAGCGTTCCGCCATGACGAAGTCGAGTTGACAGGTGGATACGGTCTCCTCGCGGCCCATCAGGTTCTTCACCTGGATGTCCACCTTCGGCCCGTAGAAGGCCGCTTCGCCGGTCTCCTCATCGTATTCGACGCCCATTCGGTTGAGTACGTCGCGCACGATCGCTTCACTGCGCAGCCATTCCGCCTCGTTGGCGGCGAATTTTTCGCGCGTGTCGTGCAGCGAGAGCCGCACGCGGAAATTGCCCATGCGCAGGTGGGTGTAGTAATGGCTGTACATGCCGAGGATGGCGCGGAATTCCGATTCCACCTGGTCCGGGGTGCAGTAGATGTGCGCGTCGTTCATGCACATGGCGCGCACGCGCAGCAGCCCCGACAACGATCCGTGCTTCTCATACCGGTACACATCGCCGTATTCCGCGAGACGCAGCGGCAGGTCGCGGTAACTGCGCAGGCGCGCCGCGTAAATCTTGTGGTGGTGCGGACAGTTCATCGGCCGCAGGTAATATTCGTCGTTCTCATCCACGGGCATCGGCGGATACATGCTGTCGGCGTAGTGCGGCAGATGGCCGGACCGGCGATACAGGTCGCCCCGGGTGATGGCGGGCGTGGCCACGCGCCGGTAGCCCGCCTTGAATTCCTCCTCCCGCGCCCACGCCTCCAACTCGTCGCGAATCACCGCGCCGTTGGGCATCCACATCGGCAGCCCGACGCCGACCTCTTGGTCCTGGATGAACAGGTCTAGTTCCTCGCCCAACTTGCGATGGTCCCGTTCCATCGCCAGTTTGCGCCGCTCCAG
Organism: uncultured Nitrospirales bacterium; assembly: GCA_964559065.1. Taxonomy (GTDB): domain Bacteria; phylum Hydrogenedentota; class Hydrogenedentia; order Hydrogenedentales; family CAILVY01; genus CALEDJ01. The sequence goes on from CAZLII010000359.1 coordinate 4,653, forward strand.
GAAATCCTTGAGCGCCTCCTGCGACGCGAAGGCCAGCCCGTAGATGCGGGTAAGCATCGGGCGTTTCTCGTCGCCCCGCCAGTAACTCCCGGAAATGCGGTCCAGTTTGAAGCAGCCCTTGGGCGCTTCGCCGGTGTGCGCGAGGTGCGGCCCCTCGCACATGTCCACAAACGGCCCGCTGCTGAAGAACGACAGGCCCTGATTCCCCGCCTTGCCGGTCTCGGCCAATTCCCGCGCATACTCGATTTTGTAGTCCTGATGCTGGGACGCGAGGAATTGTTCCGCTTCTTCCGGCGACATCCAGCGCTGCTCAAACGGCTGCTTCGCCTTGATGATCCGGCGCATGCGGTTTTCCAGGTCTTCGAGGTCCGATTCCCCCAGCGGCGCGTCGCCGAAATCGAAGTCGTAGTAGAAGCCGTTCTCCACCGGCGGGCCGAAGGCCAGTTTCGCGTTCGGGCGCAATTCCAGCACCGCCTGCGCCATGATGTGCGCCAGCGAATGCCGCAACCGATACAAGAACTGATCTGCGTCGGCCCCTTGGCCGCATGCGTCATCCCGATTCATGATCTACCGTCCTGTGGTAACTGCGAAAAAAGCCGGTTTCTTCAAAGACCCGGCCCTATGCATACCGGTGGTGAAAAGTTCCAAAAAGCCGCGCGCC
>CAZLII010000360.1:0-5312 GCA_964559065.1 uncultured Nitrospirales bacterium
AGCCATTGGTGAATCCATCGCCGGAATCGCGCCGCCGATAAACCTGATAGACGACGTTATGCGGGACATCCGATCGGCGACGCTGACGCGTCGCGCGGCCAATACCGCCGATGGCCGGGCCAGACGCCGGGCGAGGCCCGCCCCTATCACGAATTGGCAATGGATCACGCTCGCTGCTGCGGCCTGTCTGGTCCTGGGCATCGGAGCGGTCACGCTGTGGAACGCGACGCGGCTCAACGTCAATCGCACCGCCGAACATATCGCACGAACAGATGTTATCTCGCAAACGCCGGATTCCCCGAACCTTCCGGCAACCCAGGATGACGCCTCGCAGGAAAGGGACGCCATGGAGGCGGTGTCGCCTCCCACTGCCCCGGCGATGGAGGAGGAGATTTCCGCGCCCGTTTCTGAAGATGACCCGGCACAAAGGCGGTCAAAAGGTATTTCAGTGCAGGACATCATCAACGCCCGCCGCGAGGCCATGCTGCGGGACCCGATGGCCCTGGCGCGCATGTTGCAATGGGGCACGCTGACGGTGGATGAAGCCCGGGGCCTTATTGAGGAAGGCGGCCTGTCCAATGAAGCACTGGCGGGAGTGGCGCAATTTCTGCCCCCGGAAGAGGCAGCGGAAGTCTTGCGCCAGGCCGTGGAGGCCAACCCCAGCGACCCTTACTTGCGCGCAGCCCTGGCGAAAAAATATGCGGAAGCCGACGCCCTGACGGCCGAAAGCCTCGCGGAATTGCAGGCATGGAGCAATCTCGACCCCAACAACGGCATGCCGTATTACCTGGAAGCGCGGCTGCATTTCGAGATGAACGACTATGAAAGCGGGCTGAATGCGCTGACCCTTGCCTCGGCGCGCTCCACCGGGGACCCCTATTCGCTCCAGGCCGCAAGAAGTCGCCAGGAAGCCTTCACTGCAAGTGGCATGAATCCGGAAGCCGCCCGGCTGATCGCCGCCCTCAGCGCCGGCCTCGGCGAATCCCGCGACGCCGTCGCCATGGCGCAGCAACTCATGCAATACGGCCAGTATTATGAATCCATGGGGGACTACGACACGGCACAGCAGATTTATGAAAGCATCCGCCAGATGGGCGGGCAACTTGTGAACGGCGCCGCCCTCGGTTATGAACGCCAGGCCGGGATGGAAATTCAGATTCAGGCGGTGGAGGCCATCCAGCAGATTTATGCCATTCTGCAGGACCCGGTCAATATGCGCGCGCTGGAGGCCACATATACGGGTCTTGTCAACTCTTTGAGCCAGGCCATTCACTTTCTGGACCAGTTCGAAGACCTGTTGAATTACGCCTCTGAAGATTTAATCAATCAAATCGCCGAACGCCTGCTTCGACAGGGCAATCTCAGCATCTTCAATATGCCGATACAATAGTTCCCACAACCCGCTTTCTTCCCCCAATCTCCACACACCATCCCCTTCCATCCAGGAGACTGCCCAATTCTTCCCTGAATTATTCCGTTTTTCGGAATGGATGCATGACACAATATTCCATGGTGAGATAAAAGAAACTGGTTATGGAATTTCAAACATGGAGGATCAAGTCATGGCGGCCAATGTCGGAAACATGTTCTATGTGGGTGAAACGCCTTGGCATGGTTTGGGCCAGGCAATGACAAGACTATTGACGCTGAAAGAAGCATTGAAAGCGGGTGAGTTGAACTGGGAGGTTGAAGAACGCGATCTGATGACTGCCGAAGACATCCCGGCGCCGGCCACCCATCGCAAGGCGCTGGTCAGGACGGACCGTCCAAAAGGCGACCGCGGTAGAGTCGTCGGCGTGGTGCATCGTGACTTCATACCCATTCAGAACCGCGACGGCGCAAGGATTTTTGATCGGCTGTTGGGTTTAGGCGCTGCGGTTTACAGCACCGGCGGGTATTTGGGCTTCGGGGAAGTCGTATGGTTGCAAGCGCATCTGAACCGCACCTTTGTGGTCGGAAAAGAGGACCAGATTGAGCCGTATGCCCTTTGGGTCAACAGCCATGATGGTTCGCGCGCATTCACGATAGGACTGACCCTCGTGCGCGTTGTCTGCCAGAACACCTTGTCGCAGGCGCTTGAACAGGGTGCGCGGCATACCATGCTGCGCCTGGCGCATAAACACGACAAGTATGCCCTGGCAGACGCCTCCGAGGAATTCTGGCAACGCGTCCAGCACAGCCTGAACCTTGCCCGGGTATGTTATGAAGGCATGGCGACGGTGAAACTTTCCGAAAAAGACGCCCGCGCCCTGGTTGAACAGTTGCTCCCACTGCCGAAGACGATGAACGCAGTCCCCGGTTCCCCGCAGGAGAAGGCGCTCCATACACGCATCCAGAACATCAAAGAAGCGCGTCAGAAAATTCTGCGGTTGCGCCATGAAGGACAAGGCGCGGATTTGCCCAGCGCCAAAGAAACGTATTGGGGATTGCTCTGTGCCATTACGGAATACGTGGACCATTGCCAGGCGTTGACGCGCGGCGGCTTCGCATACGGCGTCATCGGCGCGGGCATGCAATTGAAGCAACGCGCCCAACACATGCTCGAAGACGCCGCCAGAAAAGCGGCATAAGCCGGCGACGCAGGGCTTGTATGACCATGAATGAAGCGCAATACGTATTGCATCCCTACCTAAGACTGCGCCTGGAAGACCTGCTCCATCGGCTGATCTTTTTGCGCAAAATCCGCAATAAACACATGAAAAAGGCCTATTTGTCCTTTGATGGGGTGAATGCGCGGCTCACCTGCGGCGACACCACGGTTCCCATCGCCGCCCAGGGGCATTGGCCCGGCACAGCCTGCATGGATGGAAGATTCCTCCTCCGGCTCACCACCACAATCGCCAGAGGATTCCCCTCAAAAGACCTGGTGGTGTATGGGCGGCAAGACGAGATCGAAATCGGGAATATGCGTCTCAAATGTGTGTGGTGCCCCAACGAGTCGGTTGGAACCGGAAAATGAAGCGGGATGTCGGAGACATTGACAGTGTGATGCAACCCCCGCATAATGGATGCGTGCCCCTTGGATGGGTCACATAGCCTGAAAAGTCATGAAATGGGGAGTTGGCAATGAACATCTCGCGTCGTAAATTCATGGCCGCGGCGGCGATCGGCATGGCGGCGGCGCGCACCGCATCTGCAGTGCGCGAAGCGCATCGCTACAAGGCCTGCATCATCGGCGACACGCCGCGCGGCGGTTACGGCCACAGCCTGCACATGGTCTTCGCGTTGCGTCCTGACGTGGCCGTGGTCGGGCTTGCCGACCCGGATGAAGCCGGCCGCGCCAAACGCGCCGCCGAATGCAGCGCACAGCGCACTTACGCCGATTACCGCGAGATGCTCGAAAAAGAGCGCCCGGACCTGGTGGCCATCGGGCCGCGCTGGACGGTGCATCACCGGGAATACCTGGCGGCCTGCGCGGAAATCGGGGCGCATGGCCTCATCGAGAAGCCGCTTTGCGTTGACCTGGAAGAAGCCGACGTCATGATCGCGGCGATATCGGCGAAAAACCTGAAGTGGTCAATTGGCTTCAACATGCGCGCCACGCCCACGCTCAGGCACGTGAGGAATCTCGTTTTCGAGGAAGGGCTGATCGGCGACGTTCTTGAAATGCGCGGGCGCGGCAAGGAAGACCATCGCTCCGGCGGCGAGGACCTGGTGGTGCTCGGACCGCATGTCTTTGACCTGATGGCGTGGTTCATGAACGGTCTGCCACAGTGGTGTTTCGCGGATATCCTCCATGACGGACGACCGGCCGCGCCGGGGGACGTCCGCGAGGCCACCGAACAACTCGGTCCGGTCGTCGGCGACACGCTCTACGCCGTGTTCGGCTTTGCGAAAGGGGTCGCAGCATCCTTCGCTTCGGTAAAAAATGCAGGTGGAAGAGTAGGCCGATTCGGCCTCGATCTCCATGGCACGCGCGGTGTTGTCGCCATCCGCCTGGGTTCAGTGCCCGATGTAACGTGGCTCGACACGCCGCTATGGAGCGATGGCGGATGGAAGCCCCTGCCGGATGCGCCGCATTTCGCCTTGGCCGACCCGGCGAGGGAGACCTACAAACCCATCGTAGATGATCTGATTCTCGCCATCGAGGAAGACCGTGACCCCGTGATCAATCTGAAACATGGCCGCGACGCATTGGAAGCGGTCCAGGCCATCTTCGCCTCCCATGTGCACGACCGTCGCCTTCCATTACCCCTCTCACAGCGTGCACACCCCTTGAAAAACTGGCCCGCTCATTGACAAGAAACCCGGAGCCCATGTTTCATTGAGGCATCATGGTTCAGTTGACTTGTCGGCGTTGCGATTGTTATACTTCGAAAACCGTCACAATGGCTGTTTTTCCCCCACTTCTCGTAATGCGGTGGTATCCTTTCGTTTCAGGAAATGGGGGGACAGCCGGTGTGAGCGGATGTTCTGCTGGGGCGTCGCCAAGTGGTAAGGCACCGGGTTTTGGTCCCGGCATGCGTTGGTTCGAATCCAGCCGCCCCAGCCATTGTGAGATACGGCGGCGTGGGTCGTTTGCCTGCGACAGAAAGGGTGGATGGCATTGGGCTACTTCAGCGACCTGAAGATTTTCAGCGGCAATGCGTCCCGGGCGCTGGCGGAGCGGATTTGCGCACACTTGGGCGTGGAACCGGGCCAGGCGACGGTGGGCAAGTTCAGCGACGGCGAGATTCGGGTGCAAATCGGCGAGCATATCCGGGGTCGCGATGTGTTTCTGGTGAACAGCACCTCGCCGCCGGTGAATGATCACCTGATGGAATTGCTGATCCTGGTGGACGCCGCGCGCCGGGCGTCGGCGGAGCGGGTGACGGCGGTGCTGCCCTATTTCGGCTATGCGCGGCAGGACCGCAAGGACAAGGCGCGGGTGCCGATCACGGCGAAATTGGTGGCGAACCTGCTGACGGCCGCGGGGGCCAACCGTGTGCTGACGGTGGACTTGCATTGTGGACAGATTCAGGGTTTTTTTGATATTCCCCTGGACCATCTGGCGGCGGATGTCGTGTTTGTGAATGCGCTCAAAGATAACGGATTGAAAGAGAATCTTGCAGTGATTGCCCCGGATATGGGCAGTGTCGCTCGGGCGCGGGAATTTGCCAGCCGCCTCGGCGCGCCCTTGGCGATTGTGGACAAGCGCCGCCCCAGGGAAAATGTCTCGGAAGTGATGAACATTATTGGCGATGTGGAAGGCAAGAACACGTTGCTGTTGGACGATATGGTGGACACGGCGGGAACGCTGGTGAAGGCGGCAAAGGCCCTGAAGGAATACGGGGCCGCAAGCGTGCGCGCGTGCGCCACGCACCCCGTTTGAA